>PLLW01000064.1:6093-26871 GCA_003141435.1 Ignavibacteriales bacterium | reverse complement strand
ACTGGGGCGGTCGCCTCCTAAAATGTAACGGAGGCTCTCAAAGGTTCCCTTAGCATGGTTGGTAATCATGCGGCAAGTGTAAACGCAAAAGGGAGCTTGACTGCGAGACTTACAAGTCGAGCAGGTGCGAAAGCAGGAGTTAGTGATCCGACGGTAGCGAGTGGAAGTGCCGTCGCTCAAAGGATAAAAGNNAGAAGGTCCCAAGGGTTTGGCTGTTCGCCAATTAAAGCGGTACGTGAGCTGGGTTCAGAACGTCGTGAGACAGTTCGGTCCCTATCCTATGCGGGCGCAGGATACTTGAGAAGGGTCGTTTCTAGTACGAGAGGACCGAAATGAACGTATCTCTAGTGCACCAATTGTCACGCCAGTGGCATAGTTGGGTAGCTATATACGGTTGTGATAAGCGCTGAAAGCATCTAAGCGCGAAGCACGCTTCAAGATTATGTATCCCTCCATTTATGGACTAAAGACTCCTCGAAGATGACGAGGTTGATAGGCTGCAGATGTAAGTGTAGTAATACATTCAGTCGAGCAGTACTAATAAGTCGTGAGGCTTAACCATTAAATTTTTATTCACATTTTAATGATTGCCTGATCTTTATATTTTGGCTCAGCTCTTTCCTTCTTTCTTTAATTTTAATAATCAGTTTTAATTTTGGTGATTATAGCCTGGGTGTTACACCTCTTCCCATTCCGAACAGAGAAGTTAAGCCCCAGTACGCCGATGGTACTGCATGCGCAGGTGTGTGGGAGAGTAGGTAGTTGCCAAATTTAATTTATAAAAAACCCCGAGTTAATCGGGGTTTTTTGTTTTAAATAGAAATTAATAATAGATAATTAAGGTTTCCTAAAATAATAATATTATTATCCCAAATTTTGCATTAGAGAATTAGAAAAGGAAAGTATAATAACAATCTTTCTAATGCACTTTAGACTAAAGATTTAGGAGCAATTGTCACTTCCTATTGCAAAATTTGGGTTTATAGATTAAGTTTATTTTAGTGAAAAAATTGATTGTTCTATTATGAAGATGATTATTTCAGAAAGATGTAGATATTGCTTTGTTTCCCTCCTCCTCATGTTGTATTTCATACTAATGTTCCCGCCAGTTCAGTATAAAAAAGTTGGATTAATGTATGGATATAGTGGATTTGATAAAGGAGATGTGTGTTGGTCGCAACTAATATTAGAGATAATTATTGCAGCATCTATTGCTATAATAATATACCTGATATATCCAATTTATAAAAAGAAATGAGAATAGTTATTTTATATTAACAAACTGAGTGGGAAAATCAAAATCTGCGTCCCTAATTAACTTTATTATAGATTGCAAATCATCTATTTTTCCCCCCTGTACACGAACCTGTTCGTCTTGAATCTGAGCATTCACTTTTAATTTGGAATTCTTTATAAGAGTAGTAATTTTTTTTGTATTTTCCTTAGATATACCGCTTTGAAGATCAATTTTTTGTTTCACCCTGCCTCCACTAGTCGGTTCAGGTTCTTCTAATTTAAGAGCTTTTATTGAGATCCCCCTTCTAATAAATTTAGTTTGCAGAATATCAATACTGGCTTTTAGCGAATAATCATCCCTCGTATTAATAACTATATTTTTATCTTTTTTATTTAGATCTACAGAAGTATTGGAATCTTTTAGATCAAATCTCTGATGAATTTCCTTAAGTGCCTGATTAACAGCATTATCTGCTTCCTGCAGATCAATTTCAGAGACTATATCAAATGAATGATTTTGTGCCATAGTTAAAAAGTCGGGGTGGAGAGATTCGAACTCTCGACCTCTTCGTCCCGAACGAAGCGCGCTAACCGGGCTGCGCTACACCCCGCTTGTTATAATTAAAATTATTTGGATATTCTTAAGAATAATTGTAAATAATAAGATAAAAGAAATGGTCTAAAGTTCCAAACACTAAACTTAAAATTTATTATAAATGTTGTCGTATTTATTGGTACTTAATAATACTTTATAGTATTATAATACGATAGTTTACCCAAAAAACGAAGTCCGAAAGTTGCAGATGTAAAATTGAAACTCATCTGGGATCATCTAATGAATCCTTTTATATACATTCTGTATAAAATATAAAACAAAATTACTTGGAATTCTGCCATTATTAGCAGAAAAGAATGTTTTTTTTTGGCACTATTTTAGAACATAGTAGTTAAAATTATTTCGAGAAAATAAAATGAAAAAAACATTATTGTCATTAGCCGTTTTTATGAATCTATTATTTCTACAATCCTGTAGTATAAACGATCCAAATCATCATAATAATTATGATAGTACTCCGCCTGCTCCTCCGACAGGGATACAGGTTATAAATGGAGATAACAGGGTTGATTTAAGCTGGTTAAATAACCACGAAAGCGATCTTGCCGGATACAACATATATTACAGTACTTCATATGATGGGAAATATTATTTATTGGGGTCATCTACTAACAATTCATATATAGATGATGGTGCTAGTAATGGAATATTGAATTATTATGCGGTTACAGCATATGATGAGAGTGGAAATGAAAGTGAACTAAGTAAAGATGTTGCATATGCAACTCCTCGGCCCGAGGGGTTTAATAAGGCAATTTTTGACTATAGACAATTTCCCAAGACAGCTGGTTATTCGTTTTCAACTTATTCGGTTGTTTCATTTGATAGTTCCCTGACTGATTTCTTCTTTGAAAATTACAATGGTAAATATTACCTGGATGTATATACTGATTCTGATATTTTAGATGCTGGACCAACAAATGATATATATGATGTTGCTTTCGCTCCCACCTCAGGTTGGTCACCTACAAAAGATACAACTGCCACTATTGGGCATTCTTATATAATATGGACTTGGGACAATCATTACGCAAAAATCAGAATAAAGAATATTACAAACGAAAGAATAGTATTTGATTGGGCATATCAATTAGTGTCTGGCAATACACAGCTAAAACCATTGGCAAATAGCATTTATAGTGCAAAAAGAGGAACCTTGGAGAGAATCTTTATAAGATAATAATTGAATTTTCGAACTCAGCAAATATATTATTTTGAGGATTTTAGTTATAGATTTCGAATGATATTATGAGTAAATTTATTCCGAAATAATCATGAAAAACTTTTACCCAATATCTTTTATACTGATTATCGGGCTTTCGATTTGCTCAATTCATGCTCAAAACAATGTTATATCTAAGTTTGATAATAACACACAGAGTAAATCTGCGGAAGTTATTTTAACAGAGATTGAGGGCGGAATTGCGAAAGGAAATATAGCAGCAATATTTAAACATTTAAGTCCACAGACTTATTTTAGTCTTACAACAGGAATAAGAGGCTATTTTAGCTCTAATCAGGCATATTATATACTAGAAGATTTCTTTAAGATCTACCAGGTTCTGTCTTTTAAATTTCATAGCTTACAGACGGAGAAGGGAAATCCGTATGCCACAGGAATTTATTTCTATGAATTTAAAGGAAAACGGGAAACCGCTCAGGTATATATATCTTTAAAGAATACGGGCAAAAGTTGGAAGATCATACAAATAACATTTAATTAATGTCGAGAAATATCTTTCAGCATTTTACGGGTGAAAAGAAATATTTTTCATTAGTAATATTGATAATTTTATTACTAATACTATCTGCCATAATCTCTCCAATTTTAATAGATAGAACAAAAAATAACTGGAATAACAATCTTCCTTCTTTAATTGTCAACATAGAAAATTCTTCGCTGGACCTATTTAGATCCAAAGAAAATGATTTATTTATCAAATCGATTCACCTAAAGAATTATATAAGAGAAAATTTAGAACCTCAGAATTTCTCTTACCGGTTATTAGTTAAACTTGTTAACGATAAAGAATTTGAAAATTATTCCGCTGAGGTAATTGCTCCAAATGGAAGGTTAATAGCTTGGAATAAAAAAGTTGCCCTACCCCCCGAAAATGTATTCCCTTTATCTAGTTCATTGGGAGAGGATTTCTTCTATACTGGTGATTTAATAACTTATTTATGTGTTATTGATTCCCTCCGTATTGATAATGATAACTTTTATACAATACTATCAATTCCCGTTGAAAAACATTACACCTTACAGAATCAATATTTTATTACCACTAGTTTAATAAAAGAATTCTCAGAAAAATTTCTGACAGAATTTAATGTTGATTATTCTCCATTCTCAGTAAGAACTAAAGACGGCAGACTTTTTTCATATGAACTCCTGAACAGAAAAAACAATAAAATAGGTGAGGTAACTTTTGCTAAACCGACGCCGGATATTGCAACAAAAAATATACAGGATGAACTTTCGAAGTTTCAATCATTATTGACCGCGATTGCGATTATATTTTTAACATTGGGATTTAGAGGGGATTTTAAGAAAATACGATTTAATTCGCTTCGTTTATTTATTATAATCATTTATAGCATATTAATTAGAGCCCTTTTTTATTTAATAAATTTCCCTTCAAATATTTTGGAAGGGCCGATAAAAGATCCTTCCTATTTCTCGTCTGCCTTTGGAAGTGGAATTGTTAAATCCCCGATTGAGTTCTTTATTACCTCTGTTTTACTTTTATGGCTTTGCCTGGAGATTTTTAAATACATCATTTATTATGTAGAATCTGGAAGTAAATCTAAGTTAAACAATAAAATAATTTCGGTTCTTCTGGTTTTATTTATAATAATTTTATTAGCGACAATCAGAGGGCTAAGTTCTTCAGTAAAAAGCATAATATTTGATTCGACATTAAGATATTTTAAAGAACCTAACCTAATACCCGATATTCCTTCGTTGATGATGAATTTAATTTTGTTGATTTTAGGAACTTCCATAATTAGTTTAATGATTGGTTATCTTCTGCTATTTGTCTCATGCTTATCGAACGGGAGTAAAAAATTACAAAATATCCTGTATGTTTTTTTATTAACGCAAATATGTGGTGTAATATATATATTCATTCAGAATGAACCTTTACTGACACCATTTTTATCAATCTTTATCATTTCCTTGATATTCATACTTGGCTATTATATCTATTATAATAAGTTAAATCTTGTTTACATCTTTCTTTCTGTAGCTATAGCCGGATCATTGATTTCAATTTCTCTTCTAATTCATTTTAATCAGGCGCTTGAAAAAGAATCCTTAAAAACTACAGCATTGGAAATAAACCGTTCTAATGATAACTTGCTAAGGTTTATGATTACAGAAACCCTTATGAATTCCTCAAAAAAGGATGAAGTAATTGAAGCCTTGCTGAAGAAAAAATCAAATTACAGCGCGCTTGCCTTTAAAATATGGAGCGAAAGTACTCTGCAGAAGGAGTGTATTAATTCATCCATATCTATATTAAATAGGACCCAGAAAGAGCTTGCTTCTTTCAGGGTTGGAGATATTATTTCAACTGAAAGTTATTCTTATGGGATATTGAATCTGACAACTGGCAGTCCACTGATCTTTGAAAAAAACGATGAAGAACAAAACTTGAAAATTATTTCCGGTATAATTCCGGTAGTAAATGAAGGTCAGATCGTAGGCTTTATATCAGCACTTATCGAAATTGATAACAAGAGTATAGGGCCCCTAAATGTTCCGGATTTTCTTGAATCACAAAAGAATTATGTAAATACAGTTATAGATCCTAATCAATTATTGGTGTTTCGCCTTGAAGATACAAAACTTGTAAATGTAATCGGTGATATTTATCCGTCTAGAGACCAGATTACCCCAATCTTGGATGCAAAATATTCCAACGATAATGAAAGTTGGGTAATATTAAAAATAAACGGAGAAGATTATATAACTTATTTATTAAAAGATAACTCTGGATCTGAAAAGATTACAGCTGTACTCCTGAAAGTGAAGGATATCTCGTGGAATTTGTTTAATTTTTTCAAGATATTTATTCTTCATAGTATATTTATACTCCTTACCTTATGCATAATAATATTTTATCGTATTAAAAATATAAGATACAGTTTCCGGACACAGCTTTTAATAGCATTTCTTCTGGTTTCTCTGATTCCTATTATTTTGTTGGCAATATACAATCGCCAGGTAGTTTCCAAAAGAAGCGGGGAAGCAATTGCTAGTGAACTGCATGAAAGAATAGATTATATTGAAAGGAACATCAATGCTCAAAAGAATCAGGATAATGAGAATTTACGGAAAAAATTTGAGTATGCTGGATCTGGTCTTGGAATTACTTTTACCGTATATGATGAAAGTGATGAAATATACAGCTCCAAGGAACAATATTATAATTCAGGCATATTTTCAAAAAAATTGAATCCTAAGATATTCTATTACTTAAATTACCTGAATTATCGTGAATATATGGCTAAGGAAAGTATAGATGATTTTACCTACAATTCATTTTATAAGAAGCTCAATATTGATGGGAAAAATTATATACTTGAAGTGAATGATGCCTTTAATAAAGTCAAGATAAATTTATCTGCAGTAGAAATAGATGTGTTTCTTTTCGGAATTTATTCTTTTGCTATTTTAATAATTTTAATATTAAGCACCATCCTTGCAAATAAAATTTCTCATCCCATAAGGCATTTAACGCAAGCCATGTCTTCTGTTAAACAAGGAGACCTTAATGTTCGCATCATTAACAAGGAAAAAGGAGAATTGAAGGACCTTTTAAATGGCTTTAATTCAATGGTGGGTGAGCTTAAAAATAATCAAAATGAATTAGCAGAATTAGAAAGAGAAAAGGCATGGAAAGAAATGGCTAAACAAGTTGCGCATGAGATTAAAAACCCATTAACCCCTATGAAACTCTCTATGCAGCAGTTGATCATCTCAGTCAAAGATAAAAAAACGAATTTTGAAGAAATATTTGAAAAACTTTCAATCACTATATTAAATCAAATTGAAAATTTAAATCAGATTGCTTCCGAGTTTTCAAAATTTGCAAGAATGCCTAGAATAAATCTCGAAGAAATTGATCTGTTATCAGTTATTAAAGATACCGTCCTACTTTTTGCTGAGGATAACCTAAAATTTGAAATAAACTGCAATTTGTCCTCTCCCAAAATTGAAGCTGATATTTCCCAGCTAAGGCGACTATTTATAAATCTAATACGAAATTCCATACAGGCATCTTCAACCAAGATTCTATTCAAGATTTTACAAGAAGATGATAAATATTTGGTTTTTATTACGGATAATGGGAAAGGGATACCTCGCGAATTTGAAAATATGATATTTGAAGAAAATTTCACAACCAAAGAAAAAGGAATGGGGATTGGACTAAAATTAATAAAAAAATATCTTGAAGATATTAGTGGACAAATTATGCTTGTTGAAACTTCCCCTGCAGGCACAACATTTAGCATATCTATTCCGAGGTCTTCTAAGAACATTGTATGAACAAACTTACACCGCATCAAAGTAATGCCTTAAATATTAATAATCATGTCTCACTTACTGCGAATGCAGGGTCAGGAAAAACTTTTGTAGTATCAAAAAGATTTGTCGCAATCGCTATTAAAGAAAATATTCCTCTAACCAAAATAGTTGCTATCACCTTTACCGATAAAGCCGCAAGTGAACTTTACAAAAAAATATCTGAATGCATCGAAGAATTAATTTTAACAGCTGAAAATAATTCTGAAATTAAACAACTTGAAGATTTAAGACGGCAGTTGATATCTTCAAATATTTCTACGATCCATTCTTTTTGTTTGAATATATTAAAGGAATTCCCTGTTGAGGCTGAACTTGACGCAAATATTGTCCCGATTGATGAGAAAATATCGTCTGAGTTAATGGAGGTTTCAGTTGATAGAATGATAAAAGAATCCTTGGATAATGAGGACAAAGAAAGAATTAAAAAACTAATCAGGGTGTTTTCATCAAAAACTGTGTTAGCAGGAGAACTGGAATTTCTGGTGAAAAATTATGTTAAAATATTTCTTATTGAAAATAAAATCTACGCAAAGTCCACTGATGAAATAATTGAGTACTATAATAAGATAATATCTGAATATTTTGAAAAGCTGATAAGCAATGATCTGACTACTATTGTTAATAATTTAAACATCATAAATGATATTGTACTAGCTGATAAATCAGATAATAGTATTGCTCTCAGCGCGTCGGGGCTTATCAATAAACTAAATTCTAGGCTACAAATAAAAGAGTTGCTTGAGATATTGTTTGAGATAAAAAAAAATATATTTACTAAGAATGGTACAATATCAGCAAAGGGATACTTAAAAAGCATATTAAGAGATAATGTTACAAAAGAATCTGAAGAAATTGAGGAGCTTTTCACGAAATTAAATATCTTTGCCCTAAATCAAAACCAAGAAGGTATTTGGAGAGAATTAACTTTATTCGGAAAGGAAATATTATACTTCTTTAGGAAATCCCTGGCGATATACGAAGAATCAAAATCTGAAAATGGGTATCTGGATTATGAGGATATTTTGTACAAAACCTATATTATCCTTAAAAATTCTCGTGTAAGAGAATATCTTGGCGATAAATACAGTTATTTGATGATTGATGAGTACCAGGATACTAACGAACTTCAATATAATATTTTTCTGCCTTTGCTGGATAATTTAAAAAGAGGGAATTTATTGATAGTGGGCGATGAAAAGCAGAGTATTTATATGTTCAGGGATGCCGAACTTGAAGTGTTTCGGAAAACGACCGAAGATATAACGGAAATATCAGGTGTAACAAGTCTTCTTAAATTGCCCGACAGCTTCAGGATGAAGCAGGAACTATGTTTCTTTACTAATATTCTATTCAAAAGATTATTTGATATTCCGGATCCATTGTATAATGAAGTAGGATATTCAGATCTGATTTGTGCAAGCAGAGAAGATGAGCATAGTGAAATAGAAATCTTATTTAATAAGGCCGGGAATCAGTTTGGCAATACAGAATCAGATTTAGTTGTAAAGCGTCTAATAAACCTGGTCAAAAATGAAAAAGGAAAATATAAATGGGGTGATATAGCGGTTCTCTGTCGAAAAAGGAAATCATTTTCTGAATTGGAAAAGAAGTTTACAGAATATAAAGTCCCCTTTATTATTATGGGAGGGAGGGAATTTTACCAGAGACAGTCCATATATGACATATATAATTACTTTTCTTTTTTACTTGAAAACAATAATGATACTTCTCTGATAGGCCTATTACGATCTCCATTCTTTGATTTTTCCGATGATGATATTTATAAATTATCATTATATGAGGGCATGACTTACTGGGAAAAAATACAAAAAATTAAAAATGATGACCAAAGGTGGGCAAAGGCACACTCCTCGTTAAATGAAAATATACTTTTGTCCGGGGACATAGATTCTTTGGTATTATTAAGAAAAATATTAAGAGAATCTCCCTTCATTGCTATTATGGCAGCTAGAACGGATGGTATGCAGGAAATTGCCAATATTGAAAAGCTAATATCATTAACTTCAGATTTTCTGAAAGAGGGGTATAAAACTCTATATGATTTTGTAACTTATCTCAAATTGTCTATTGAAGAAAAAAATGATGAACCCCAAGCATCAATTTCAGAAGAATCTGATACTGTTAAGATAATGACTCTTCATCAGTCAAAAGGGTTAGAATATCCGGTAATTGTATTGTTTAAATGCAATGAAACGCCAAGAAAAAATATTATTAAAACAAAATCCATTCTTGCTGATAAAACTTTCGGTTTATTAACAAAAATACCCATACAAAACAAATATTATAACCCTTATCAGTCTACTTCAATTAATAATCTTAGTGATTATATTACTGAAAAAAAGGAAATGGCAGAGACTAAGAGATTATTATATGTCGGGGTAACTAGGGCCAAAGAACATCTGATCATATCCTTTGAATCAAATGAAGATCTTAAAATTCAATATGGTTCTTTTATCTGGATGGTGAAAAAGGGGTTGGATATCGACTTTGAAAAGGATTTATTCAGTACCCAGGGAAATCTTACTTTCTTGGTAAATAGGGGGGAAAATTATTTTAATAAAGAAAAAACAGTACTTGTAGATATTCCAATATCCAAAGATATTCAATTGATGAACCCTCTTAAAAATGAATCTCCGGCATTAACTAAGAAAGATTTGAATATCGGCGTTATCGATGATCATTTGTCCGGAGATATAATTTCAGCCACAAAATTCTCAGTATTTAACCAATGCCCGATGATGTATTTCTTCCGGTTCGAGGTAGGATTAAATTTAACCGAAAATGAATTTACTCCCACTAATAGAAACATAACAGAAGGTGATAATGAATTGGATAGCCGTTTGAAAGGTAGAATAATTCACGCCCTGCTGGAAGAAGAAATCAATCAAGAGAATTTATATGATAAGACAAACGTTATTTTAGATAAAGAAAAAATATCTCCCGATGAGAGAAAAGTTTTATTAAATGATATTTTGAATGATCTGCAGAAATATTTCTCTTCAAAAAAGTATCATGAGATAAATTCGACTGGGAATTATAAAAATGAATATGAAATATATCTTAAGGTGGACAAATATTATTTGTATGGAAGAATTGATAAAGTAATATTTAATGAAAATAAAATCAAAATAATAGATTATAAAACCGATAATGTTATTCCTGAAAATATTAATGTCAGGAAGGGACAATATTATTCTCAGGTAAAATTTTATTCATATATATTAAGCAAAATATTTTCCCACATTCAAAAATTTGAATTACAGATTATTTATATTAAAAATCCCGATATCAATATTCAATTTGAAATATCTAAAGAAGACTTTCCTGTGATTGAGGATGAAATATATAATATGTTCAAATCGCTTCAAACCAGGACATTTATTTCAAATATTGATCATTGTAAGGAATGCATTTATTCTATCAATAGAATAAAATGTATTAAAGAACAGTTAACTCCATTACACTAGTCCATGTAAAATAATATTGTTAATTACCCAAAGTAAAAAAAAATTGAATATTTAAAGAAAAAGTGAAGTATTGTTCCCTCCTTATATTGCCATTTATTATTCTAATTGTGGGGTGTAGCTCATCTGTAAAAACATTTTATGAATTACCGGTTGAATTCCGGTCACCCGAAAAAAGAATAGAATTATTAAAGATATCTTCTACCTATTTTAAAGGTAAGAAATTCTTTCTGGATCCTGGGCATGGAGGGAAAGATAGAAATAATATAGGATACTTGGGAAATGCTGTTGAGGCGGATATTAACCTTAACGTTGCATTTGCCTTAAGAATGTTTATAATGGAAGTTGGTGGTATGGTGGAAATGTCCAGGGAAAAAGATACAACGGTTGAACTGAAAGACAGATCGGCGATGGCCAACAAAAGCGGTGCAGATTTTTTCATTAGCATACATCATAATGCTCCCAATGAAAAGATGGATATATGGACAAATTACACCTCAACTTATTACCATGCTAAAGATTCGGATTACGAATTTGAACCATGCCAAAGGGATCTTGCTAAATATATTCAGCGGGATCTTGCTTATGCTATGCGGAACTCTGGTGGCCTGGGTTCGTTCGACGGGACTTATTCTGATTATAAGGTTTATCCAAGGGAAGGATTCTCGGTTCTTCGGTTGACAAAAATACCCGCAGTCCTCGTAGAATGCGGATTTACTACAAGTGAATTTGAATCTGCTAGATTAGTAATTGATGAATTTAATAGGGTAGAAGCTTGGGGTATATTTAGAGGGATTTGTCGGTATCTGATTAACGGGATTCCCGAAATTCGGTTTATAAAAACAGATACAATCGATTCCAATAATAATCTCAACATTTCTTTTGGAATAAAGGATTCTGCTGGTTTAGATGTGAATTCCATTAAAGTTTTTGTTGATTCCGTCTATTACAATTCATATAATTTCAATCCAAAGGATAAAATCCTTTCCTTGTATTATCCCGCTTTTAATTACGGCGCGCATATAATCAGAATTATAGCTGCAAATATTAAAGGAAATTATGCATTTCCTTTTTATTATAATATCTTTGTTGAAAATAAAACGGATAGATAATGCTCAACTATATCTGGATTACTTTATTATTCTTAGGCATTGGCGCTGCGTTATCGACTGACATAATAAATAAAACCGAAAACAAGTATAGAAATAATGAGCCTATCCCTGTGGTTTTACTATCCGATTCAGTATTCCATAAATACCCGGGCAAACAAACTTCTGCAAGAATAATAGTTACCAAAAACAACTATGCTAAATTTTACTGCGAAAATATTACTCAGGATCTAAACTTTCCTTGCACTGTAACCTCTAATAGTAAAAACAATAATTATGCAGTTCATTTTCTAATTGATATGAATTATCCATCAAAATGGAAGGATATCGCTTCTTCCTACGGTGATAAAAATGATATATCAGGCAGCATTATTATTAACAAATTTATTAGTGATTCCTCTGCTGAAGCCTCCATGGTTCTGGAGGAAGTCTCTTTTCTTAAAATGAAAGAAATAACAAATAGTGCCTTGGAAAATGCTGGTACAGCTGTAAATATTGCTATTGGACTCATTGGTGTAATGGCATTATGGCTTGGTATCATGAAGATTGCTGAATCCGCAGGGTTGATAAGTCTGATTGCTTCCTGGATGAAACCATTTACTAAAAGACTTTTTCCTGATATTCCTCCCGATCACCCTGCTATGGGAGCGATGATAATGAATATGTCTGCCAACATGCTCGGATTGGGCAATGCAGCTACTCCATTTGGATTAAAAGCCATGGAAGAATTAGATTCGATAAATCCCAATAAAGGAACTGCAACTAATTCGATGGTCACATTCCTTGCAATCAATACCGCCGGCATGACGTTGATTCCCGCAAGCGCAATTGCTATTAGAGCTGCATCAGGAAGTTCTGACCCGGCTATTATTATTGGCACTTCTATATTCGGATCATTTTGTGCTACTGTTGCTGGTATATTTGCAGCTAAACTGCTTGAAAATATATCGTTGGGATTTAAAGGGTGGTCTAAAGCTAACAAAAAATTACTTGTAGCAATCCTAATAATTATTGGTATAATCGTTTCTCTCATCTTAATTCCTGGAATGAAAAACACTGAGGGTGTATTCTCTCTGATACCTATAAAATCAGTTAAATATGTTATTCAATTCTTCTCCGTAATAGCCATTCCCTCTTTAATAGTTATCTTTGTTGGATATGGTGTCTTCAAAAAAGTAAAAGTATATGAACAATTTGTGGAAGGTGCTAAAGAAGGATTTAATATTGCCATAAGAATATTACCGTATCTCCTGGCCATATTGGTGGCTATCGGTATATTCAGGGCTGGGGGAGCAATGCAATGGCTCATATCTATTCTGAGTCCTTTAACTAATCTTATTGGTATGCCTGCCGAGGCACTCCCGATGGCTTTGATGCGTCCTTTATCAGGAAGCGGTTCCTTGGGGATTATGTCTGAAGTAATCAAGGTGCATGGGCCCGATTCATTTATCGGAATATTAGTTTCTACATTCTATGGAAGCAGCGAAACTACTTTTTATGTTCTTGCCGTATACTTTGGGGCAGTAAATATAAAGAACACAAGACATGCTGTTCCCGCTGGACTTATTGCTGATATCTGCGGTATATTGGGAGCATTATTTATTGTTAAATTATTATTTGCGTGATATATGGAAGTCTATGTAACCAGAGAAATACCAGTAATTGCTGAAATACTTTTAAAGAAAAAAAGAATTAAAGCTATAGTTTTTAGAAAGGATAATCCTATTCCAAAAAACACTCTGATTAGAAATATTCGAAATGCAGATGGACTAATTTCCCTTCTCTCAGATAAAATAGATAGGGATGTAATTGATGCTATGCCTAAATGCCGGATAATTGCTAATTATGCTGTTGGGTATAATAATATTGATATTGATTATGCAAAGAGCAAAGGAATTATAGTAACTAATACTCCTGATGTTTTAACCGATTCAACCGCTGAGATTACTTTAGCGCTTACCCTCGCATGTTTAAGAAGACTCCCCGAAGGACAGGAGATGATGATAAATAATAAATTTAAAGGGTGGGGACCTAAACTACTGCTTGGCCTTGAATTGTCAGGAAAATATTTTGGAATAATAGGTGCAGGAAGAATAGGAACTGCTGCTGCTATCAGGGCAAAAGCATTTGGAACTAAAATACTATATTGCTCAAACCATAAGAATAAATTCCTTGAATCAGTAACAGGAGCCAAAAAAGTAACACTCTCCAGATTACTTGCCTTATCAGATGTTATATCTTTGCATTTACCTTTAACACCAGAATCATTTCACTTATTAAATAAGGGAAATCTGCATTTATTAAAACCTACCGCTATATTAATAAATACTGCAAGAGGAGAAATAGTTGATGAAAAAGAACTCATTAAAATACTTAAGAACAATAAGATCTTTGCAGCAGGGTTTGATGTTTATGAAAATGAACCTAATATCAACCCCGAATTACTGAAATTGAAAAATGTTGTTCTGCTTCCTCATATAGGTAGCGGTACTTTTGAGGCAAGGGACAAAATGGCAGAATTAGCTGCCCAAAATGTGATTGCCGTACTATATGGTAGCAAAGCTATTACCCCTGTTTAATTTGACACTAAAAAACATTATAATTAGTTTTACATATAATTTTAGGGTGGCATGTCTATGAAAATTGGAATACCAAAAGAGAATATACAACTTGAACGGAGAGTTGGTCTGGCACCGGCAGGTGTCGATTCATTAGTAAGAGCAGGGCATACTGTCTTTGTTCAAAACGGAGCTGGGGAAGGAAGCCATTTTACTGATGAGGATTATATTAAAGTTGGAGCCTCCATTGTATATAGTGCCGAAGAAATTTACCTGCGCTCAGAAATGGTAATTAAAGTTGCTCCGGTATCAAATCAAGAAAACACACTTCTGCAGGATAACCAAATCCTGTTTTCTTCTCTTCACCTTGCCCTTGGAAGAAAGAGTATTATCGAAGATCTTTTGAAGAAAAATATTACAGCTATTGGATATGAACTTATAGAGAACCAGGATGGACTCCCTGTACTCCAATCAATGAGTGAGATTGCAGGTCAGCTTGCTATCCAGGTTGCCGAAAAATATCTTGAAAGTTATAGTAAAGTGGGACGGGGTATTCTGCTCGGTGGTATTACCGGAGTTGCTCCTGCAGCAGTTGTTGTTTTAGGTGCCGGTGTTGTGGGAACTGCAGCCGTCAGGGCTGCTCTTGGAAGAGGGGCTCAGGTCATCGTTATTGATAAAGACCTTAATAGACTTAGAAAAATCGATTCAGCCTTTAGCAAAAAGGTAACTACAGTTATGGCTAACCCATATACTATTTCACGCGGAGTAAAATTTGCAGATGTTCTCATTGGGGCAGTTTTAATAAAAGGGGTGAAAGCACCTCATATTGTTACTGAAGAGATGGTTAGTAATATGAAAAAGGGGGCTGTTATTGTTGATGTTTCTATTGACCAGGGAGGGTGCATTGAAACTAGTCGGATAACCTCATTGGCTGATCCTGTTTTTATTTATAAAGATGTCATTCATTATTGTGTACCCAACATGCCGGCTTTGGTTTCAAGAACAGCTAGTTATGGTCTCACTAATGCTTCGTTACATTATATTCAAGATATTGCCGATAATGGTCTCTCAAATGCACTCCAGGGTGATGAAGGTTTAGGGAAAGGAGTTTGCACTTATAATGGATACTGCTCTAATGAAGCTATTGCTAATGTATTTGACATTGAATATCGCAAATTAAGAGTTTTCTCAACCAATTAGCTCATTATAACTTTATGGCAATTGAAAATTCTCGCCCGGTCAGCGTTGCTTCTATTCTCAATAATTATAAATCAAAGATTGTTACCGCAGATGAAGCGGTTAAGTGCATCAAATCGAATGATAAAATATTAGTACACTCCAATTGTGCTTTCCCCTCTCAAATAGTCGAAGCGATGGTAAGGAGGAAGGATGAATTAGAACAAGTTGAACTATATCATGCTCTATCAGTCGGCGAACTTCCTTATTTAAGACCTGGGATGGAAGGGCATTTTATTCATAATGCAACTTTTATCGGAAGCAACAGCAGGGAAGCAGTTCAGGATGGAAGAGCCGATTTTATCCCTGTCTTTCTTTCTGAAGTACCCCTACTTTTTAAGAGTGGCAAGATCAAACTCGATGTAGCTTTAATTCATGTTTCTCCTCCCGATGAACATGGATTCTGCAGCTATGGAGTTGAAGTAGGGTTGACAAAAACAGGCGCCGAAACTGCTGGAATTATTATTGCCCAGGTTAATAAAAATATGCCGCGTACTTTGGGTGATAGCTTTATCCATGTCAGTAAAATTAACTATATGGTTGAATCAGATGAGGAAATAAAAGAATTACCTCAGTCTAATGATGTAGATCCCAAAATGTCAAATGTTTATTCCAGGATAGGTGAAAACATTGCGGGGCTAATTGAAGATGGCTCTACTTTACAACTTGGAATAGGTGCTATACCTGATGCTGTCCTTGGTTACCTCTATAATAAAAAAGCGTTGGGAATACATACTGAATTGTTTTCGGATGGTGTTATCGGTCTGGTTGAGGCGGGTATAATCACTAATGAAATGAAAACTATACATCCCGGTAAAATAATTGCCGGATTCGTACTTGGAACTAAAAAATTGTATGACTTTATTCATAATAATCCACTTATAGAATTCCATCGGCAGGAATATGTAAACGATCCCTTTATTATTTCAAAGAACTATAAAATGGTGGCTATTAACTCTGCCATTGAAGTTGACCTCACCGGACAAGTGTGCAGTGACTCTATTGGCACTAAACTATTCAGCGGTATCGGAGGACAGCTTGATTTTATAAGAGGAGCCGCCAGATCGGAAGGGGGCAAACCCATAATTGCTCTCCCGTCTACTGCAAAAAATAATACTATTTCCAAAATCGTTCCATTCCTAAAACAGGGAGCTGGTGTGGTTACAAGTAGGGGTGATGTGCATTATGTTGTTACTGAGTTCGGAGTGGCGCAGCTCTTCGGTAAATGCGTCAGGGAAAGAGTTAAAGAACTTGTTAAAATTGCTCATCCTGATTTCAAGGAATCCTTAATGAAGTATGCGGTTGATAATAAATATGTTTAATATATGATTGCCGTTATCGGTGATGTCCACGGATGTTTTCATACGTTAAAAGAACTGGTAGAAAGGATAAAAAGGAATTACCCCGAGATTCAAATCTATTGTGTGGGGGATCTTGTCGATAGGGGAAACTTTAGTTTTGAAACTGTTGATTTTGTTATTACTGAAGGCATCATTACTACTTCCGGTAACCATGACTTCATGTTCTATTATTTTATTACTGATCCGGATAATGATATAGGTAAAAGCTGGATATATAATGGATATGAATCTACATTGTCATCTTATTCTGATAAGCAGAATCGCATTGTTGAACACCTTAACCATATTATAAATCTACCCGTATTTATCAATCTAAGCGACTGCTTCATTTCACATGCAGGCATATCTTCCTATTTTAACAAAACATTAGCTTCCAACCCCTTTAGCGATAAAGATAAACTTGATAAGATTATTAACGACAATATTCATAATGAACATGGTATAATTTGGAATAGAGAAGAGTTATTGGATTTAGGAAAACTACAGATAGTGGGGCATACACGACAGGAAAATGTAAATCATCTTAAATTCAACAATACTGCTTATATAGATACTTCTGTATATACCGGAAACAAATTAAGCGCTGTTATTGTCGAAGAAGGGAAAATTATTGATACTTTATCAGCCAAAACATTTCCCCTGGACATCGAAAAATAACCGGTAAAACTATTTGATGTAATACCTCATAATAGGTCTCGTTCTGCTCCTTCGTAATACTTCCTTAAATCCTGCCTTTTCAAATGATGATGGTATGCCTGTCCATACAAATGCCGCTGGTATATCAGCCGAATATGGTTCAACAGGATAAGCTTCTAAAATCTTGGCTCCTCTTTCTTTGCATAACTTAATCATGTTCTTTAATAATTCAGTGGATAACCCCTGTCTTCTGAATTGTTTTGCTATGAATAAACAACTTACAGACCATACCTTTTTATCATCAACAGGACCTAATACTTTCGATCTCTCCAGCTTAATATATACTTCCCTTGGAGCCGCAGCACACCATCCTGCTGGTTCATTATCAACGTAAGCTATTATCCCCGGCTTTTCATTGTTGTAAACTATCTTCCTTAGTAACTTTTTATTTCCTTCTCCCTTGTTTGCATTAAACTCTTTAGTATGAAGCCTCCATGTCATACACCAGCATCCGCCGCATGCCCCCCTTGCTCCAAATAGCTTCTCCAGATCTTTCCATCTTGATTTGTCTACTGGATAAAATTCTGTTTTTGCCATTATATCTCACTCCTAAAGATTATAATAAATTATTTCTTACCTAATTCAATTCTGGGATAACTCTTTAATATAGTCTCCGGAATGCCGTTTTTAATCTTCTCATTTAGGCACATAAGCATTTCAAATGCATTCGCTACAGCATTCCCCTTCGGGTGATTATTAAAAATTATATATAGGGTCTTTACCTTATCCCTAACCTCAACAATCTTATTCTTTAACTCAATAAGTTCTCCCGGCGAATAAAGATAATCATATCTTGCGCTTTGTTCATCATAGGTTTGCTCTTTATTGAAATTCTGAATGGAATTATACCATGCCTTAACATTTCTCCCATGCAGACGCACATAAAGTTTATCATTAGTAACCACCGGATTGAATGAAATCGATTTCGATATCTGTGGCTGGTCGATTATACATAACGAAAGATCAGCTTCATTAAAATGCTTTATTACTTCCGGCTTATTCCATGAGACATGTCTTACCTCAATAAACAAATTATAATCATTAAAGATTTCTTTAAGTTTATTGATATGACTTATTGCTGCTTCATTAAAACCAAATGAATAAGGAAACTGGCAAAACAGTCCTCCTAATTTTTCCTCCCTCGATAAAATATTTAAATTATCTATAACTGCTTTCGTATTCTCATTGCTAAAGACTTTCTTGTGCGTGAAATCCTGGTGAAGCTTAATCGTAAACTTAAACTCCCCATTATCTGAAGTCTTTTTTAACCATCCCTCCGCAGTCTGTGGAGATAGATATGCATAATAAGTCGCATTAACTTCAACCGTATCAAAATAACTTGCATAATAATTCAACCAGTCAAAACTAGCTGTCTGGGCTTTTGGATAGAAAGAAGGAACCCAATCCTTATAACTCCATCCTGCCGTCCCAATATAAATTCTTGCCATTCTGTTAAAATCATGTATAATTATTTCGGAAAATTTACTAATATTTACCAATAATTCAGTCATTTATCAACCAAAATCTCACTTTAACCTGATTCCCCCTTTATAATTACTTAAACACGACTCACCATGTACTCCTTAATATTCCATTATGCCAATAGAATGCCAATAGAATGCCAATAGAATACCAATAGAATACCAAGAACTCTACATCCTTACTTCCTCTCAATTGCAAAACCAACTGCTTTTATGCGAATGATTTAGGTGCCAATAGTCACACCGTATTCTATTATTTTATCAATCATATTCTTAACATTTCCCGGGTAACTATCCTTACTTTGCTTCATATTTCTCATTTTTTAAGAAAATGATGTAAAAAGAACAATATTTTTATTAAATTCTTGTCTAATTTTTATTAAAATCAGAACAATTTCAAATAGAAATGTATATTCAACTGTCTACGGATTTCATCAATTTTTACCATGATAAAAGTCACCACTCAATAAATTTTAATAACGTTGATGAAAATTTTATTATTATCACCTCTGAAATAATTTCTGATATTCAATAATAATTATGGTCTTACCAAACCAATTAACCGTACTAAGAATAATCCTGTCTCCAATATTCCTTTTTTTCTTTCTCTCAGAAAATCTCCTTTTCAAACAGATATCTATTGGCATATTTATTATCGCTGCATTAACTGATTGGTATGATGGCTGGCTCGCAAGAAAATTTAATTATATCACTAACTGGGGCAAATTCTGGGATCCTCTTGCTGATAAAATATTAACCGCAGCCGCATTTATCGGTTTCGTTGTCCTTGGAAAACTTCCCCTCTGGATGATTATCATCATCTTATTAAGAGATTTTATCATCACAATCCTACGGGCATATGCTGACTATAAAGGAGTCTCATTCCCTACAAGCAATTATGCCAAGTGGAAAACTTTTATTCAAATGGCATTCCTCTACTATCTGCTCGTAATCTACACTGCATTAAATACCCCTCAGGTTTTCAATGGGCATGAAAAAATCTTTGCTGTCCTCATGGATAGGAATTTTATTTATTGGACGATGTTTTTCATTACGGTAATTACTTTTCACTCAGGTGTAACTTATATAATTAAAAATCGCCACGTAATTCTTAGACTCTTCAGATATGAAACTTAATTTTTTCGAGAAACTAATCGGCTCGGGATTCTACACCGGCTATATACCTTTTGCTTCCGGCACTTGGGGCAGTCTTGCAGCCCTTATTATCTATTTAATTCCTGGCTTTGAAAAACCGGTTGTTATAATTCCAGCTATTATTTTATTTACAATACTGGGCATATTTACCGGAAATAAATTTGATGTTATTTACGGAAAAGATCCCGCAGAATGTACCGTAGATGAGGTCGTGGGAATGTGGATTTCTCTTTTGTTCCTCCCCAAGAC
>PLLW01000064.1:0-6064 GCA_003141435.1 Ignavibacteriales bacterium | reverse complement strand
TAACAACATTACAGGCTTTCTGAAATATATGAATGCTCATATAATTACAATCGGGGATGAAATTCTTATCGGACAAACTCTTAATACAAACGCCGCTTATATCGGAAGCCGGCTGATCGAACTTAGCATCGATATAAAAAAAACTTCGGTAGTTGGAGATAATGAACAACAGATATTAAATGAATTTAAGGAATGTTTTAACGAAAATGATCTCGTGATTGTTACCGGTGGACTTGGACCTACGCATGACGATATCACCCGCAATTGTATAGTTAAATTTTTTAATACAGCGCTTGTTCTGAATGAGGATGTATTAAAAGATGTTAAAAGTATTTTCTCCAAAAGAGGAAGACAGGTCACAAAATTAAATGAAGATCAGGCATTAGTCCCTAAAAACGCTAAGGTAATTCGTAACAAGCTGGGTACCGCTCCCGGTGTGTGGATTGAAAAAGATAATAAGATCTTTGTTGTCATGCCCGGCGTTCCTTTTGAAATGCAGGAAATGATGTCCTCCTACGTTATGCCCAACCTTAAAGAAAAATTAGGGGAACCGGAGTTCGTAACAACAAGACTCGTCCTTCAAACCACTGGTATTCCCGAATCTTTCCTCTTTGAAAGATTAGGTAATATAGATGAGCTTCTAAATGGAGCCGAAATGGCATTTCTTCCAAGCCAGTTCGGGGTAAAACTCCGCATAACAGTAAAAGATAAAACAACCGAAGCTGCAAACAACAGGCTTACGGAGATTGAACAGAAGATCAGGAACAAAGTAGGTAGGTTTGTTTATGCCCAAGGTGAAGAAACACTTGAGGAGGTCGTTGGTCGTTTATTAAAGGAAAGGGAATTATCTATTGCGGTCGCAGAATCATGCACAGGGGGAAATATTGCCAATTTACTTACCAATATAAGCGGCAGTAGCGATTATTTTGAAAGAGGTGTGGTATCTTATTCAAATGGCTCTAAAGTGGAAATGCTCCAGGTTGATGAGGATATTATTCAGAAATATGGAGCTGTTAGTCCCGAAGTTGCAGAACAAATGTCCAAAGGAATAAAATCCATCAGCGGCACTGACTTGGGACTTTCAATTACTGGTATTTTAGGTCCTACTGGGGCAACTCCTGGTAAACCAATTGGTCTGGTTTATATATCCATTTGCGATATCAATTCCTGTATCATAAGGAAATTTCTTTTCGGTGAGGATAGATTGTTAAATAAACAAAGAGCTACTCAGGCTGCTCTTGATATGATAAGAAAGCATATCCTTGGAATTCAGCAGGATGACTAGGCTTTTTATTGCATTAAAAATTCCTTTACATATTAGAAAAGAAATTACTAATTTTACCAAAGAGGTTTTGCCGGGTTATAATAATTACAAATGGGAACAGATAGATAAGGTTCATCTTACATTAAAATTCATTGGCGATGTAAAAGAGGAACTTGTAAATGAGGTTATTAAAAAGATCTCATTTATAAACGGGTATAAGAAGTTTGAATGCGGGTTAGATAAATTTGATTTCTTTTACAGGAACGGAAAACCGTCTATATTCTTTCTGAAATTACAAATGGAAGATAGAATAAATGAACTGGTTGCCAGGTTTAATGATGAGCTTGAAACATTAAGCATCCCGCGTGAGAAAAAAGAATTTCATGCTCATTTAACTCTGCTGAGAATCAAAGGAACTGAGGATATAGATCCTCTGAAAAAGATAACCGAAATAGAATTAAAAAATAAATTTACTGCGGATGAGATCGCTCTCTATCAGAGCCGGCTCCTTGCGCACGGATCAATATATAAAGAATTATTAAATTACAAATTAAACTGAATGGAGGTATAATGAGTTCAGATAGGGAACAGAAATTAAAAATTATTGATGAAGCCATTGCAAGTATTGAAAAAACATACGGCAAAGGATCAATAATGAAATTAGGAGATGGTGTGGTAAATCCCATAGAATCAATACCTACAGGAGCACTATCATTAGATTATGCTTTGGGTATAGGTGGCATTCCAAGAGGAAGAGTAACTGAAGTTTATGGCCCTGAATCTAGTGGCAAAACAACCCTTTGTCTCCATATTATTGCAGAAGCTCAAAAAGCTGGGGGACTCGCTGCCTTTATAGATGCTGAACATGCCCTTGACGTAAATTATGCCAAACGTCTCGGCGTTGATACCCCTAACCTTCTTCTGTCCCAGCCCGATTTTGGAGAACAGGCTCTTGAAATTACAGATACCCTTGTAAGAAGCAATGCACTAGATATTATAGTTATCGATTCTGTTGCCGCTCTTGTGCCCCGTTCGGAAATAGAAGGCGAAATGGGGGATGCTACTATGGCTGTTCAGGCACGATTGATGTCGCAGGCTCTTAGAAAATTAACAGGAGCTATCTCAAAATCAAAGACCGCAGTCGTTTTCATTAACCAGCTAAGAAGTAAAATCGGAGTCATGTTCGGTAACCCTGAAACTACTACTGGCGGTAATGCATTAAAATTCTATGCTTCATTAAGAATGGATATACGAAGAATTGCCGCTATTAAAGAAGGCAATGAAGTTGTTGGAAACAGGACTAAAGTCAAAATCGTAAAAAGCAAAGTTGCCCCGCCTTTCAAAGAAGTAGAGTTCGATATCCTTTATAATGAAGGGATAAGCAAAACAGGTGATCTTCTTGATCTCGCTGTTAATTTTAATATAGTTAAAAAAAGCGGTGCCTGGTTTACTTATGAAGATGAAAGATTCCAGGGCAGGGAACAGATGAGACAAAAACTTATTGAATCTCCTGAATTGTTTAAGAAATTAGATGCAGATGTAAGAACAAAACTAGGTATGAGTACCACTAATAGTCTGCCCAAACCTGAAGAAAAAGAAGAAAAAGCACCAAAGGAAAAGAAAGCGGTAAAATAATAAAATGGTTATTGCCAGGATTCAGAAGAAAAATGATAATAATGTTATAGTCCTTCTTGATAATGATCAGAAGCTGTTTCTGTCTTATGAGGTATTATTAAAAAATGGCTTGAGGAAAGGTAGTGAAGTTTCCGAAAGCCATTTTGATTATCTGGTTAAAGAGAATCAGAAATATTTTATTAAACAGAAAGCTTTTGCTCTCCTGGGGAAAAGGATCCACTCCGTATATGAACTCCGTACAAAACTCCGGCAAAAAAAGTATGATGCAGACCTTATCCAGCTCACAATAGATGATCTCCTTAATAGCCGGTATCTTGATGATATGAAATTTGCAGAAATGTTCTCTGAAGAAAAATTAAGGTTAAAGCTCTGGGGAAAGACAAAGTTAAAATCAGAACTCATGAAAAAGGGAATATCATCTGCTGTCATTACCACTGTACTTGAAGAAAAATTCCCCCCTGCAGATGAAGAACTGGACAATGCATCTCAGCTTGTTAAAAAGAAGTATAGCCAATTAAGGAATAGGAATATGGAACACCAGAAATTGGTTAAACGGCTCTATGCATTTCTGATTTCAAGGGGTTATAGTTATGATGTAAGCAGGCAGGCTATTGAAAAACTGTTTAACCTATCTTTTGAGGAAGAGCAGTAATTATCTGTTTCAGTTCCGGTATTTCAACATTCTGTGCGGCTTCTTCTATTGAGAACCATTTCCTTTTCCTCTTCTCTTTGTCAGGATAATCATCAAGTATTTTATTTACTTCCATTGAATAGACCCTGATAAAACAAATACCGATTGCTTTATTTAACTTGAATGCCCCCAATTCAATGGTCTCATTTTCCCCATATACACCCGCTTCCTCAAAAGCTTCCTTTTTAGCAGATTCAAAATGAGAGAGATTAAATTCTACGTATCCTTTGGGGATAATCCATTTCTTCTTTCTAATGGAGGTAATGAGAAGCACCTCAATTTTATCGTCTTTTCTTCTGTAAGGAAGAACACCCGATTGTGTAAAATTAAATTCGAGCTTCAATATAAATGAACTCCATATTCAATTTCAGTAATTTAGAATAAGATGTAATATAGATAACATTAATAATTTATGATAATAATAATTGCACATAATCATGAAAAATTTCATATTTTTTATTACATCAATTCTATTAAGTTAAATAATTATTGCTCATAAGAGGGAGCAAGATAGGTTTGTTAATTAATATAAAAGGGTAAGATGGCAAAAGTAAATTTAACACTGAAACCAATTCCGGAACAGATAAGGATAATAAAAGATTATCTTAATAGACGCGCTCAGCATAAAACTCAGGGAGAGGTTTCAATTAATCAGGTGGTTAAAAGATTTAAACACAAAAAACTTTCAAGTAATAGGGCTAAGGCAAGTCATTTTGATAAATTGATCAAAATGATAAAAAAAGATACTCCTCAATAGGTTCTCTCTTTATTCTTATGATAATGGATTTGGATTAGGCAACTAATGCAGAAAGTTTCATCGAAACTTCATTAAGATCAAATGGCTTGTAAAAAATAGTACTTACATATTTTCTGATATTGAAATCAGAGTCTTTAAGCTGATTCTTATATACATAGGTTAGAATAACCGGAATCTTTATTTCGCTTTTTATTTCCTTGCATAAATCCTCAATCTTTATTGAAGGTTCTGTATCCATAATTATTAAGTCAAATTCTGACGTATGAATAATATTTTTTATAACATTCAGATCTGTCGTTGCTGTAATATTATAGCGATTCTGCAAGTACATTAATAGACTTACGCACATGTTAAAATCTGTACTATAGAAAGCTATGTTTTTCATTTCATCTGGTCTTGTAGCTATAAATTCAATAAATAGACGCCTTTATACAAAGAAGAATAGACTATTTGTGTGCCAAAGAAAGGGAATTGAAAAAAACAGTAAATATTAGAATTTTGATTAAAAACGCAGAATATTAATTATCAGGTTTCCCGCATATGGAAAAGGGATAATTTTATTGTTTTAATAATTGAGAAAATTACAACAAGAGGCTCATTATTAAACTTTTATATCTAATTCCTTTAATTTCCTATATAAAGTAGAAAGACCAACCTGGAGAAGTTCTGATGTCTTTTCTTTATTTAAGTCATTGTTCTCAAGAGCCTTTAGAATATAATCCCGTTCAAATCTTCTGACTGATTCCTCAAGAGAACCGAGTTTAGAGAAATCAACTACGCCAAACTTAGGTCTGAAAGCAGGGGGTAAATCCTGTACGGTTATATATTCTTCTTTACAGAAGATTACCGCTCGCTCAATTATATTTTCTAGTTCTCTTACCTCGCCCCTCCATTCATAACTAATGAGGATTCGCATAGCATCATTATCAATTCCCTTAATGTTTTTATTCATCTCTTTTCTGTATTTGTTAAGGAAATGATCTGCTAATAATGGAATATCTTCTTCTCTTTCTTTCAGCGAGGGAAGGTTTATCTCAATAACGTTTAATCTGAAATAAAGATCTTCACGAAACTTGCCGGCATTTATTTCTTCCTTTAGCTCTTTATTAGTGGTGGCAATAAACCTGATATTTACTGGAATTGATGTGGTAGTACCTACAGGAGTAAATTCTTTCTCCTGAAGTACCCTGAGTAGTTTTACCTGCAGTTGTAAAGGTAGCTCACTTATTTCATCAAGAAATAATGTGCCTCCGTCAGCTGCTTTTATAAACCCTTCTTTATCTGAAATAGCACCGGTAAAGGCACCTCTTTTATGTCCGAATAGTTCACTTTCGATTAGGTTCTCTGAGATAGCTCCACAGTTAACAATTATAAAGGGTTTGTTTTTCCTTCGACTTTTATAATGCAATGCCCTGGCCACTAATTCTTTCCCCGTACCGCTGTTGCCTGTAATTAATACCGTGCTGTCTGTTTCGGCAACAGTATGTATCATATCATATATTTTCTTAATGGCAGGACTTTTACCTACAATATTTTCAAAGTCATAACTTCGTTGGATTTCTTTCTTTAGTATTCGGTTTTCGAGTAATAGATCTTTAACTTCGAACATTCTTTTGATCTTAATAAGCAGCTCATCAAATTCAATTGGCTTTAGAATATAATCACTGGCACCTGCCCTCAAAGCAGAAATAGCTGTATCAAGAGAACCGAATGCTGT
>PLLW01000075.1 GCA_003141435.1 Ignavibacteriales bacterium | reverse complement strand
CTTGAAGTTGATTATGATCTTTCACAGGTTATGTTCATTACCACCGCAAACGTGAGGTATAATATTCCTTTGCCCCTTCAGGACAGGATGGAGATTATCGATTTATCCGGTTACCTGGAGCATGATAAACTTGAAATTGCCAAGAGGCACTTAGTCCCGAAACAACTTGAAGCTCATGGATTATTGAATAAGAAAGTTACTATCACCGATAAAGCCATAATGAAAATCATCACAGAATATACACGGGAAGCCGGAGTAAGAAATCTTGAAAGAGAACTCGCATCTGTATGCAGAAAAATGGCGAAGGATATTGTAGTTAAGGAATCATCTAAAGGAAAAGAAAGAAACAGTGAATATTTGATTGATGAAAACAAGGTAGAAGAATACCTGAAAATTCCCCGCTACAGGTACCAGAGGCATAGCAAGGAAAATATAGTCGGAAGTGTAACAGGTCTTGCTTGGACGAGTGTAGGCGGCGAAATTCTATCTGTTGATGTAACTGTTATGAGTGGTTCTGAAAAACTGACTCTTACAGGCCAGCTTGGAAATGTTATGAAGGAATCGGCACAAGCAGCATTAAGCTATATCCGATCAAGAGCAAAAGAACTTAAACTTGATGTTAATTTCTTTAAAGGGAAAGAAGTTCATATACATCTTCCGGAGGGGGCAATCCCCAAAGATGGTCCTTCGGCAGGTATAACTATGGCAATGGCACTTTATTCTGCAATCTCCGGAAGACCTGCTTCAAATAATATTGCGATGACCGGTGAAATTACTCTTAGGGGAAATGTACTGCCTATTGGAGGTTTGAATGAAAAACTTATAGCTGCCAAAAGATACGGTATTGAAACTGTCCTTATTCCAAGAGATAATGAAATTGACCTAAAAGAGATAGGTCCCAAGGTGACCGATGGATTAAAGATAATACCGATTGATAAAATTGAAGATGCAATCCCTTATGTTTTTCCTTCAATAACAAAAGTAACTAATTCATCCAAGAAGAAAACTCCTGTGAATAAGAAAAGTAAAAGGAAGTAAATTTGGTAGAAGAGTTTGTAATAGAGAAGACTCAATCGATTCAAAAGCAGTATGAGGATTTATCAACAATAATTAAAGGTCTTCTTAATAAAAATGATAACATACTTTCTAATCTTTCAAATTTTACTGCTGCATTAAAGCAAACTTTTGATAAGATAAACTGGGTTGGATTTTATATGTTTGACGGGGAGAAAATGTATCTAGGACCTTTCCAAGGGAAAGTGGCGTGTACTCAAATTAAGCTTGGCAAGGGAGTATGCGGGACTTCGGCATTAAGCAGGAAAACGATTATTGCCGCAGATGTTAATAAATTTCCGGGGCACATAGTATGTGATTCTGATTCAAAGTCTGAGATTGTTATTCCACTCATAAAGAATGATAAACTAATGGGTGTGCTGGATATAGACAGTGCTTCTTTAAATGCATTTGATGAAACAGACAAGAAATATCTCGAATATATTTGTAACTTTCTGATAGAGGAAATTTTTTAAGGCAAATATGAGTTTTATAGTAACAGCAAGAAAATGGCGTCCTCAAATATTCAATGATGTAGTTGGTCAGGAACATATAACCGCAACACTTAAGAACGCAATAAAGAATAACAGGATTGCACACGCATATATATTTACAGGTCCCCGTGGCGTAGGCAAAACAACAACTGCTCGCATACTTGCAAAAGCACTTAACTGTCTGAATCCGGTTGACAGTGAGCCGTGCAATAAATGTGAACTGTGCCTTTCTATCCAGAACGGGCAGTCGATGGATATAATTGAAATAGACGGCGCCTCAAACAGAGGAATTGATGAGATAAGGACTTTAAGAGAATCAGTAAAATATGCTCCATCAAGGGGAAAATACAAGATTTACATTATTGATGAAGTGCATATGTTAACGAAGGAATCATTTAATGCATTCCTTAAGACTTTGGAAGAGCCACCTTCTCATACTGTATTTATTTTTGCAACAACCGATATTCAAAAGATACCTCTCACAATAATATCCAGATGCCAGCGTTTTGACTTCAGGAGGATACAGCTAAATACGATTAAATCTCTTTTGAAGGAAATAGCAAAGTCAGAGAATATTGAAATAGAGGATAAGACTTTAACCATCATTGCGAAGAAAGCCGATGGCGCGCTCCGTGATGCTGAAAGCTTTTTTGATCAGGTTGTATCATACTGCGGCAATAAGATCGATCAGGAAACAGTATCCAAAATGCTAAATCTTATTGATGATGAGATTTATTTTAATATATCAGATGCTGTGTTAAAAAAGGACTTTAATGAGGTTTTCCGTGTATCAGGTATATTATTTGATAATGGATATGATTTTGGTGATTTCATTAACGGTCTAATAGAGCATTTCAGAAATATACTTACAGTAATACTTACCAAGAAAACGGAATTGGTTGAAACAGCTGAAGTTTATAAATCACATTATTTAGAATATATCGGCAAATATACTGAGGGGGATCTTCTAAGAATTCTCAATTTCTTAAATAAGACACAGCAGGAAATGAGATTTACGCAGAATCACCGTCTAAAAGTAGAAATCTCCTTAAGCCATCTCATAGGTTTAGAAAGAAGCCTGACTATATCCGAATTACTTGGCAGGATTGACACTAATAGTAGTTTAAATACTGATCAGCATATATTCAGAGAGCCTGAAAAAAAAAATTATAATCCACTAAGATTAGGTATTCCTGTCGAAAAGCCCAATGTTGATAAACCTATTATTCTAACTGAAACATGGGAACCTATCAAGAAAGAACCGTTGAAAGTAACCCTTATTGGAAAGAATCCGGTTAAAGAAATTCGTCCTAAGGAAGCCTCACATATTGACTTAAGCGATTTTTCATTCGATACGATTGTGAAGAACTGGGAAGTTTTTGTTAATGCAGTTATAACAGAGAAAAAATTTTCATTAGGTCCTTATGTGGGGAACCTTGAACTTGTAAGCCTTGAAGGAAATAAGCTTAAAGTATTCCTTAGTGATGAAGACGGAAAAAAATCATTTGGCCTTGATAAAGACTATTTAGCCAAGAAAACAGCTGAAATATTCGGTAAAAAGATAATATTTCAGTTTGAAGATCATTCGCCGAAATCAATTGGTTCGAATGGAAGCAAGAATGACCCAATTTTTAAGGGAGAAAAGGGGATAGACGACCCTCTTGTTGACCTTATAATAGAAGAATTAGGTGGGGAAGAAATAACTGGCTAATCAACCGGTTATTTGTTTTGAGAATCTCATAATTTTAATTATTTTTAATGTCTATGTCCAAAAAACTAATCGTAGCTATAGACGGACCGTCAGGTTCCGGAAAAAGCACTTCTGCGAAGATAATTGCGCAAAAGCTTGGTTATCTATATATCGATACAGGAGCTATGTATAGGGCGATTACATTTTTAGCTATAAAACAGAATATTATGGATAATCCCCAAGCCGTTGTAAAGGCAGCGGAAGATGCTGATATCAAGCTTAAATATAGTAATGGGACAACACAGGTATTTGTAAACGGCATTGATATTACGGAAGATTTAAGAACCCATGAGTTAAACGAAAAAGTAAGTACAATCAGTCAAATTGCCGGAGTAAGAAAAGCTCTGGTAAAGAAACAACAGATGATGAAAGAGGTAGGGGAGGGAATCGTAATGGAAGGCAGAGATATAGGAACTGTCGTTTTCCCGGATGCAGATGTGAAAATCTTTCTTACAGCCGGATTGGATGAAAGAGCATCAAGAAGAGCGAAAGAATATGAAAGGAAAGGAAAAGGTGTCCCTGTTCATAAAATAAAAAGTAACCTCTCTATGAGGGATGCTATTGATTCGACGAGGGATTCGAACCCGTTGATAAAAGCTGATGATGCTATTGAGGTTGATTCCTCAAAGATATCTATAGAACAGCAGGTTGAAATAATATTTCAGCAGGTAAAAAAAGCAGCTATGGCAAAAGGCATAGAGCTTTTAATAGAAGGAAATGGTTCATTAAAGCCATCTTAATAACTATGTTAAACAAAATATTCTGTTCTCATCTCTAATGATGGCTTAGGTGATTAGAGCAGAACTAAATAATTCAGTGTTCAGGAGGATCAATGTCCGAAGAAAAAATAGTAATATCAAAGTCAGTGACAAACGATGATTACGAAAAAGCTAAGAAGAGTTTTAATGACGATACTTATTCAAAGGAAGAATTCTTAACATTAGCTAAACTGTACTCCGATTCTTTCAGAGATGTAAAAGAAGGTGAGTTGATAAAAGGGAGAATTGTCCGTATTCAGGATGATAACGTTATAATAGACGTCGGTTTCAAATCAGAAGGATCGATTCCCAAAAGCGAATTCAAAGAATACGAAGAAATTAAGGTAGGNNCAAAGAGCCGACTTCCTTAGAATATGGGAAAAAGTTATAGGAGCACATGAATCCGGGGAAATACTTCAAGGTAAAATTCTTAAAAGAATCAAAGGCGGTATGGTTGTTGATCTTATGGGTATGGAAGCATTCCTTCCCGGTTCGCAGATCGATATCCGTCCTATCAGAGACTTTGATGCTTTTGTAGGGCAGATGATGGACTTTAAGGTTGTTAAAGTTAATGTTCCCACAGAAAACGTTGTTGTTTCACATAAGGTTCTTGTCGAAGAAGAAATTGCCGATCAGAGACATGCTATACTTGACAGTCTTGAGAAAGGTCAGATACTTGAAGGAACAGTTAAAGCGAT
>PLLW01000005.1 GCA_003141435.1 Ignavibacteriales bacterium | reverse complement strand
TGTAAAAAGTCAAGAGTACGTGAAAGAATAATTATCAAAATTTCATCGTATATTTTCCTAGTCTTATGCCGGATTGTAATTAGGGACATAGTCCACGTTCTTTCTAAATATTGTATAAATCAGAATAAGAAGTTTTCTGGCAACTGCTATTAGAGCAACTTTCTTTATCCCCTTTTTGATAACTAAACGGATATAGAGCTGCTTTAATTTAGGATTGTGTTTGACGGCAGAAAGTGCCGGCATATAAACTGCCTTGCGCAAATGCTTGTTCCCTTTTTTTGAAATTGTAGTTTTATGCTTCTTAAGTCCGGATTCATTATAAACGACATCTAGGCCGGCGTAGCTGGCAAGTTGTTTGGCATTCTCAATTAAAGCAAAGCCATTTGTTTCGGCAATGATTGAAACTATGGTCATAAATCCGACACCTTCTATCTTGTTGATCTTATTGATGCGATCATTAAGGTCATCATCTTGTTTGACAAGTTCTTTGATTTCTTTCTCTATTTCCTTGAGTTGTTTCTCGAAAACAGATAAGATTGACTGGCTTCTCTTAAGGGATTCTTTTAATGGTATATGAGAATATTCCTTAGCATGAAGCTGATTTTTAACCTGAGCCGCCATGTCCTTTTTTGAATGATACTCTCTGGTAAGAGCCTTAATAGCCTTAATTAAAGGGGTCGGAACTGGCCAGAGCTGCATCTGTCTTTCAAGACCAAACTGAGTAATCATTTGGGCATCAAGTTTATCTGTTTTAGACTTAATATCAAGAGTTTTAGAAAAATTCTTTGTCTTGTTAGGAAGAACTACTGTTACTTTCTGATGTTTTTCATTCAAGAAATAAGCCAGGTTTTCATAATAAACACCGGTAGCTTCCATAACAAAATAAAGAGGTGCTTGTAATTGTCCCCTGTTTTTTCTAACAAAGGACATTAGTTCTCTGAAGCCTTTAAGGTTATTATCAAAGATTATTGACTTAGAAATTTGTTGATTCTGATTTGCATCAACTGTTCCATAGCATACAGCTAAAGTATCTTTTGATACATCGATTCCAACAACTTGCTTGATAATATCCATTGAAAAGCTCCTTCATTTGTTGTTTATTGAAATAATACGGCTTAGGGCTTCTTTGGAAACTTCACTCGTATATTATTCGGGATTTCCAACTAAAGTGGAATCTCTAAGTACTGTTCAGATTTTAAGAAGCTTAAGAGGAATGGTGAGTAATAACTTTTCTTCGATATCATAAAAATGTATCTGTACCAAAATCACTCTACCATTCCTTAAGCCAGTATTTATTAGAACAAAATTAATAAGAAATATAAAAACTGTTTTTTCTAACATACGAGTACCAAAAGAAACATGCCTGCAATTAAAATACTATAAATTAACTTCCACTCCGCTGCGGGAAATGAACTCGCTATGCTCAAACAGCATTTCCCACTGACGCTCCGTTCCAGTCAATTTATTTAACGTATTTTAATTAAGGGCGTTAAATAAGAACCAAATAAGAGCATAAGCAAATAAGGAGTAAATATGTTAATTTTAATGGATAGTTTTTATTCATTATAGAGAATACCCGCTTATGGAAAACCCGCACGCTCTAAAGCATAAGGAACTTTTACCCGGTGAGTTGAGGTGGAAGTGCGATCCTGGAATATTTAATTTTGATTCGACGGAGAATGTTGATCCTTTGGAGGGGATTGTGGGACAGGAGCGCGCGCTGGATGCGATTAAGCTGGGGGTGGAGATGAAGAGTCCCGGCTACAATATTTTTATAGCGGGGTTATCGGGAACGGGAAAAGCGACGACGGTAAAGAAGACGCTTGAGTCGATTAGCACGAACTGTCCCGCTCTTTACGATTATGCTTATGTAAACAATTTTAAGGACAATGACCAGCCTGTGCTTTTAACTTTCAAGGCGGGAAAGGCGAAGGCGTTCAAGCATGATCTGGCAGCGGCAATTAAGATGTTACAGAAAAGAATTCCGCAGACGCTTGATAATGAAAGTTACCTTGTAAAGAAGCAGAAGATAATAAATCAATATGAAGATAAAGAAGCTGCGATAATGAAAGGATTTGAGACGAAACTAAACGCCAAGAATTTTTCATTAGGTCATGTTAAGGTTGGGGAAGTTGCGCGCCCGGAAATATTTCCTGTTATAGATAATAAACCGGTGCATATTCATCAGCTTGATGAATTTATTCAATCGGGAAAGGTAACGAAGGAGGCGGCGCAGGAGATAATTAAAAAATATACGGCATCGCAACAGGAGCTGCAGGTAATTTTCAAGAGGGCGCTAAAGATAAGCCAGGAGTTCCAGCAGAAACTTTATGATATCGAGAGGGATGCTGTTGACCATGTGGTTAAGGCAGTTATTGATAATTTAAAAGAAAAGTATAACGAGAAGAAGATAGTTTCATATTTCGGCGATGTAGAAGCGAACATACTTGAGAACCTAAAAGTATTTGAGGGACAGAAGCCCGAGGGGGTGCAGACATCGGAGGGATTTGTAATTGATTATTTTAAGGAATATGAAGTAAATATTATTCTTGACAACAGCGAGACGACAGGGTGTCCTGTAGTTGTTGAGAACTCGCCAAGCTACAACAATTTATTCGGCACTATCGATACGATAAAGGACGGGAACGGGAGCTGGTACAGCGATTTTACAAGGATAAAGTCGGGCTCGTTACTACGGGCGAACGGCGGATACCTGGTGCTAAACGTAATGCATCTTCTGGAAGAATCGGCTGTATGGAGAACTTTGAAGCGGGTACTTCTTTTCAGGCAACTNNATAGATATTGACGCGAAGGTTATACTGATCGGGAGCCAGCAGATCTATTCTTATATGTCGGAATATGAATATGATTTTAAGAAGATATTCAAGGTGAAGGCAGATTTTGATTACGAAGTAAAGAGGAGCAACAGCATAATAGAAGAGTACGCGCGGGTAATTAAAAAACTGATAAAGGAAGAGAAGCTGCGGGAGTTTGATAAATCGGCTATTGCCTACATGATGGAGATAGCGGCGAGATTTGCCGGGAGTAAGAATAAACTGACATCGAAATTTTCGCGGCTGGCTGATATTGTGAGGGAGTCAAACTACAGAGCAATGCAGGACGGGGCAGATATAATAAGCGCCAAACATGTGAAGAGAGCATACGAGGGAGTTAAGGAAAGGCACGGGATGCTGGAATCAAAAGTTTCAGATATGATAACCGATGAAATGATAATGATAGATACGGAGGGAAAGAGAGTGGGGCAGATAAACGGGCTGGCGGTTTACAATGCGGACTTTTATTCGTTCGGGAGACCGACAAGGATTACGGCAACTGTTTCATTGGGGAGCGGGGCGATAATTAATGTTGAGCGGGAATCAGGAATGGGGGGAAAGACTTATAATAAGGGGGTTTTGATTATCAGCGGATATTTCAGGGAGACGTTCGGGCAGGATTATCCGTTATCGTTCAATGCGAACCTGGTTTTTGAGCAGTCATATGGAATGATAGACGGGGACAGCGCATCGTGTGCTGAAATCTTTGCGCTGCTTTCGACTTTATCGGATCTGCCGTTAAAACAATCGATTGCTGTAACAGGATCGTTGAACCAGAAGGGGGATGTTCAGCCGATCGGGGATGTTAATGAAAAGATTGAAGGGTTTTACGATGTATGCAAGTCGAAGGGACTGCATAAAGGGAACGGGGTTATCATCCCGATACAGAATGCACAGGAGCTTATGCTGAGAGAAGATGTGATTGCATCGGTAAAGAAGAAAGAATTTCATATATATCCCATTGCAAGGATTGAGGAAGGGATTGAAATACTGACCGGGGTAAGAGCCGGGAAGAAACTGCACAGGGGTTATGAACCGGGGACGGTATTTGCACTTGTGGCTAAGAGAATAAATGAGCTTTACAGAAAGAGCAAGCAGATAAAACCAGGCGATACAAAATCAAAGATTAACGATTCAAATTCAAAATCAAATAATTCGGATTCAAAATCAATTAAATCAAATTCACAAACAAAGAAGAAGAAAAAGAAGAAGTGATAAAAAGTAAACCAGATACATTCGCAAAGACAAAGATTTTGTGCACGCTGGGACCTGCGACGAGCAGCGTGGAAGCAATTGAGAAGCTTATTGATGCAGGCGCAGACGGATTCAGAATGAATTTTTCACATGGGGATTACGCCTTTTTTGAAAATTTATTTAATAATATTCACACTGCATGCGTGGAAGAAAAAACTCCTGTCTCAATTTTAGTTGACCTGCAGGGACCGAAGATACGGGTAGGAGAACTGGCAACTCCCGAGGTGGAGCTGATATCAGGGGAAACAATAGAGATAACGATTGATGATATTAAGGGGAATAAGAAAATTATATCGACATCGTATAAATCGCTGGTGGACGATGCGAGGGTTGGGGAGGCGGTGCTGATAGATGACGGGCTTCTGCGATTAAGGATAGCGGAGAAGAAGGAAAGGTCGGTTGTGTGTTTTATAGAAAACGGAGGGATACTTAAACCGAAGAAAGGGATGAACCTTCCGGGGATGAAGCTATCGACGCCATCGGTTACAGAGAAAGATTTTAATGACCTTGAATTTGCATTGAAGCACCGTGTGGATTATGTGGCGTTATCATTTGTAAGGAGCGCTAAGGATATTACGCATTTAAGGGATTGGATGAAAGCGCGGAACAAGGTGCGTCCTATTATTGCGAAGATTGAAAAGAAGGAAGGGGTGGACAATTTTGAAGAGATACTTGAGGCAGCGGACGGGATAATGGTTGCGCGGGGGGATCTTGGAGTTGAAATGCATCCGCAGGACGTGCCAATCATTCAGAAGAATATTATTAAACGATGCAATGCAGTAGGGAAAATGGTTATAACGGCTACGCAGATGCTGGAGTCGATGATTATGAATCCTATTCCGACGAGGGCGGAAGCTTCGGATGTGGCGAATGCGGTATGGGACGGAACGGATGTGGTGATGCTGAGCGGTGAAACGTCGGTAGGGAAATTTCCGTTCGGGGCTGTGCAGATGATGAACGATATTATTGTAAAGACGGAGCAGAATACAGGTGTGGAGAATTTTGAATTTGAAATACCAAAGAACTTTGAGGATAATCTTTTTGATTCAATGGGGAGGGCAAGTGTTGCGATAGGAAGGCAGATCAATGCGGCGGCGATTGTGGTTTTTACTTATAAAGGAAGGACGGCGTGTAATTTGTCGAAGTACAGGCCTGAGGCGAAGATCATTGCGATATCGAATAGCTTTGACACGATAAATAATTTATGTCTCCACAGGGGGATAACTTCGATTTTCCAGGATGAGATTGATAAGGAGCATCTTGCAATTGACAAGGCGAAGAAGCTGATTCTTGATGCGGGGCTTGTTAAGGGGGGGGATATTGTGATTTTTATGGCGGGGGCGCCGTATTCGGAAAAGAGCAGGGCGAATTGGCTTAGATTCGAATCACTATAAGACATTTTTTGTAAAATATCTTATAGTGCTTTTCTTGGAAATATTTATGTACTTTTCTTGACGCAAGAAAAGGTACTGTGTAAAAA
>PLLW01000102.1 GCA_003141435.1 Ignavibacteriales bacterium | reverse complement strand
ATGTCATTAATCCTCAGTTTGATATTGCAGGTAACTTCAGTGAAGGCCTAGCGAGAGTAGCAATCCGCTATGTGCTAGAAGATATTAGCCGCATTAAGTGGGGCTACATCGACATGACCGGAAAGTATGTNNTATCCAATTAGGTGCATTCAAGTTCAAAGTTTATCAGATTATTTGTTTCGATCCGTAATCTTCAATTTTACTTATTCCATAAGGCTGAGGAGTTGTAGGTGTAAAAAATTCCCGCCACACCAGCATTTTAACAATTTAACCTCAACGAACATCAGTTGAAAGAGAGCATACCCGCATCAATTAGTTTCATTAGCCCCAGTAACTAACTGTAAAGATTCTCAAACCATAAAAATCACCACTCCAACCAATTAATCTCATTCCAAGATTCAGGGCCAAAATCACCTGTTCTTGGTTTTTATAACAAATTATTTTTATCACATCAGTTTGTTTCCTTCCCAAAATCCAAGATATTTTCTGAAAACCTTGTAACAAATATATGATTAAGAAATTTATAAAATCAAATTCAGAAAGGAGGTATCGGTCTATGAAAAAGAAAATCTTTACGCGACCAGTCTCTGTGATGCTGTCAGTGGAGATGTTTGATCAAATCAAAACCATTACAGACCAGGGGAATATTGGGTTCTCTGATTACATCAGGGAAGCATTACAGGAAAAGTTAAACAGGAAAAACACAATTATTAAGAAGGAGAACTGATATGAAACCGAATGATATATACGAGACGGCAGAATTATTTTCTGTTACTGATTTTGAGATATATCTTAAGTATGGTTGGACTCTGTTGGAAGTAAAAAGGGGCGATGATTCTTGTCCAGTCATATTTTTAATGGGACGGGTAAAAGAGACAGAAATTTCAGGAGGTAAAGAAAATGAACGATAAATCGGCATTTGGAACAAAAGAATGGGCATCAAGAAATGAAAATTTAATAAAGGGTTGCAGCCATGATTGCAAGTACTGTTATGCAAAGGCAATGACAATTCAGCATAAGAGAAATACCAGAGAAGACTGGAAAAACGAAATTGTAAATCAGGGTAAATTAAAAAAAGGCTTCCGGAAACATGACGGACTGATAATGTTTCCTTCCAGTCATGACATTACGCCAGATCATCTTTCTGACTGCATGACTTTTCTATATCACATACTGAAACCGGGTAATAATGTCCTTATCGTATCAAAACCGCATCTGATTTGTATCAAAGCAATATGCGACTACTTCAAAGAATATAAAGACAATATTATTTTCCGTTTTACCATTGGTTCCGCAGACTCAACGGTATTAAAATTCTGGGAACCGAATGCACCTGATTTTGAAGAAAGGCTGGAATCACTTAAATATGCGTTTAACGCGGGATATCAGACGAGTGTTTCCTGCGAGCCGATGCTGGATAATAAAATTGATCGGGTTATTGAGAGAGTGCTTCCCTATGTGACAGAAACCATCTGGATAGGGAAACCAAACAAGCTGAATGAAAGACTTTCAATGAATGGATTTAAGAATGACCTTGCTACTATGGGTGCTGCTAGAAGGTTAAAGGGGATATTTACAGACGATTATATTTTGGATCTTTGCCAACGATACAAGGACAATTCAAAGATCAGGTGGAAGGACAGCATCAAAAAAGTGTTAGGGAAATAAAATTAATTAAAATGAAAATGACTATCTCCGACACAGATATTGCAGACACGGATCATCAGAGATTATATTTAATGATTCGTGTCAATACCCGCTAAAATTAATGACAAACAATATTCTATTGAGAATCTATTAATTTTTCACGAAGTTTTTTATATTCTTCTTCAGTAATTTTTTCAGATTCTTTTAATTTATCTAACATTTTCAGTTTTTTTTCAAAGCTCATACTTTTATCACTAAATATTTTTTTTGTTGTTTCACCAACTACGAAAGAAGCACCAGCTATAGCAATATCCTTTGCAGCTTCCTGCACTCCTTTCTTGGCCGCCATCTTCACTATTTGTTTACCAACCGCTTTTAAAAATGGTCCCACCATATTAATTCCTCCTTTTTTGTCTAAAAAATATTTATAAAGAAAAAATATAAGTTATGCTTCCTTTTCCTATATTAATTATTTCATAAGATATCTTACGGCAATTTTTTAGAGCTAATTCTGTATGGGGTGACAAGCATTGTTTAATCTCCGCAATATTGACTAATCATATTTATTATGACTTCTAATTTAACTAAAAAAATAAGTGATTGAACCATTTCCAGTGTCTATCTTTTCATGTACTTTCTTTCCGCAATTTGCCAGGGCTGCTTCCACATTTTGTTCCTCTGATTTCGGCATAGAGTAGGCCATCCTGATTTCCATATTTTTCGGAACTGATGCGGGCAAATCAAAATTGATGCCTATCTTGCGAACATAATCAGCTATCTGACCGCGAATGATAATTTCGTGCCCTCCAATGTCTGGTGATACAAGTTCTGCTTTTTCACGTTTTGAGACATCCATTCGCACCGCTGCAAACTGCTCCGTATCGCTGTTTTGTCTCTGCCGCCAACTGGCTGATTTTGGTCCTTCCGCCGGTGATTTTATTTCTCCGATATAAACGTTGTTGCCCTTGACGGCTATATAATCAGGTTTATTGGCATGCTGCCTTCCCTTGCCTGGAATATCCCTGTCACCGTCGTAATATTTGTACCCTTGAGATTTCAAGGCTTCTTCTACTTTCTTATAAAATTCCTTTTTGCCTTCCATTATTCAAATAACTCCCTTTTATATATTGCGTTATTTATCACATCTTTTAATTCTTTCGGCAGCCATTTTTCAAAGGTTTTAACCCATTTTTCATGCCCAGTTTTTGCGGTTATTTCATCATCGTATTCTTCAACTATTACCCAATACCATTCGTTAAAGGAAGGATGACTAATACCTGTTTCATATTTTTTTGTTTCTTTTATGTAGCAGGTATCAATTGAGGCATTGTTTACATCAGATGAAAGGTAAAACGCCGTTATGTATTTTTTAGGTCTAAATAGAATTGCATTTAAAAGTTTCATTATGGTCACTTCTCGTTTTAAAGTATTAACAGTCATTCTAACTACGCCAAATATTATTCTAACGGATAAAACCATCCCTCANNCCAAATTTCTTATAAACATCTGCCGGTATCCAAACAGCACGTTTCTTTCCGACTAATGTAAGAAATTTATCACCGACAGTGAATTCTAGAAATCTGATGGTCATTTGATTCTCCTTGGTATTGACATTCTAAATCGATAACGATACCAGAGGCCCACTAATATGCCTGTCAGTAATAAGGAAAGGACATTCCCGAAAATAAATAAACATAAAAATTTCACGCTG
>PLLW01000104.1:29094-30076 GCA_003141435.1 Ignavibacteriales bacterium | reverse complement strand
GGGTATTCTACGGGTATTCTGAGTCGCTCATCTCTCGTTCATCTTATACTCATCTATCGATCAAGTTATCAATATGAGACACATTTTTTAGGCATAAATAAGCCAGTTAAATGATGTTAAATTGATATTAGCACACATTAATAAGGAGAAAAAAATCCTTATCAAGCTAGTTTTTTAGTAACTGTAATAATTTTTAATATCAATTAAACTGAACAGAAAAGGCAGATCTTTCCTTTGTATTTGAGGAGATTGATATAATAAAAACAGAACCTTTTTTTGTTGTTGTTAATAGATCGTTATGATTAATACCATTTATTTTAAGAGATGCAGGTTTTAAGGGAGAAATTATAACCGCAGTAATATTTTCCCTATCGGCAATAAAGGAATATTCTTTATTTGTTTTGTCATATTTTACGTTTTCCAGTTCAGAATTTATTTTTTTAAGATACGGTGACTGTGGTGTGCCAAGCACAATTTCTACACGCTTTGTATTTTTTAGTTCTGAAGGAATTACAGCGGAGTTGAATTCTTTACCATCAATCTTAATTGAACTGATAAATTCTCCGTGTCCCCTTACAGTTGTTAAGGTTTTACTTCCGTTTATAGTTAAACTGAAAGAAATGGTTTTGAGATTGTCAGGAAGCCAAGGATCAAAGGCGAGATTCCAATTGTTTTCTTTAATAGCAAACAGATTATATAGTGAATACATATACCATCCAGCTGCCCACATGAATTGCGGCTTATCGATTCTGCCATAAATGTTTTTATCTTTTTTACCTGTCCTTACTTCGTACATGGCGGGCTGTCCATTAGGACCGTCCATTATTCCGTTGAGAGTCATATCTTGTCTAATAAAATCATAAGCTTCTTTTTTCTTACCGGCAGACATTAATGATAACGCATACCAGGTATTGCCGTGAGGCCAGATACCACCGTTTGCATAATAATATTCATCGCCTGCTTCGTTACCAGCGAATTTAAG
>PLLW01000104.1:0-29060 GCA_003141435.1 Ignavibacteriales bacterium | reverse complement strand
AGGAGGGAACCGATATAATAATGCGAGTCAAGGGATCCGTCAGCAAAGTAGTTTATAAGATATTTTTGAGAGGTACTCCAGAGTTTATTATTCAGTCCTTTTTCAAGATCATTTGCTGCTTGCTCATACTCTGCCAACTTATCAATATTTTTATTCAGCACAGTGGAGATATAAATAAATTCACGAAGAGATTTTGCAGCGAGGATAGTCATGAAAGCACGGGGACCGTAGTTCCTGCCGATATCCCACCAATCAGGACGTATAGCCCACATCATATCTTCATGCCTGTTAGACATAGCCATCGTTATACTTTTCTGAATAACCGGGTAAATCTTTTCAAGGAATTGGGTGTCACCTGAACGGAGTAAATATTTTGACGAAGCAATAACAAACCAGAAATGGTTCCAGTTATCGGAATCGGCGTACTCGGTAACAAAGGAAGAATCCTGCCAATAAAAAGCGTGCGGGATGACTTTGTTTTTATCAGCATGATTGACGATGAAGGATAAATCGCTCTTTACTCTTGGGAGATCAAAATTGACTGCTGCAAGATCTGTAAGGAGGACATCGTGCGTAAAATAGAAGTAGTATTCCGCGGGGCAAGGCATCGGCTGGATTGAGCCATCGATGTAATGCTTATTTACTACAAGAATAGCATCGGACCAGAGGACTGTTTTATCAAGGTAGTTGTCCCCTGTAGTGAACTGATTTGCTTTAATATAGGAGAGGACGTAATCTTTATAATCAGCAATTTCTTTTTTATAATTAAGTGAGCAATAATCTGCAATTGATTTTACTTCATCAATTTTACCTGTGCCGATGATCTGGACGACAGTCATTTTTTCATTGGGTGCCAGCTCTTTCTTATATAAATATCTGAATGCAGGGATACCTTCATTACCTTTTGTAATAATTTCATTGTTTAAGTTAAGATCGTTATCGCTCCACCATTCGTTTTTGGAAACAGGAATTTGGAGCAATACACTTTTTGTACTAAAGGCAATTGGGGATTCTCCTTCGTTTATGGAAAAGAGGGATACGTTCTGTAGTTCAGGATCGGGATAATATATAAATAATTTATTGTCTGGTGTTTCAGAGCCGGTATATGCTTTATCTTTTATGTTATAGGAATGACTTGTCTTCAGGTTTGCTTCAAGGTCAGTATAAAGTTCAAAGGTTTCTTTACTATTCTTTTTATTTGTTATTTCCCAAGTGGCAGTATATGCGGGTTTATTTTTCAGGAAGTTGTATGTTACGCGGACTTCCTTATCATTATCTTTTTTATACCAGGAAACGAAATAAGGGGTGGAAGTGAATTCATATTTCTGATGATTAAACCATTCTGTTTTATTTCCTGTTTTTAGTGCGGCTGCCATAACAAAGGAGGAGTCTCTTTTCCAGAAATCGTTGCTGAGATCGACAGAGTTGGAGACAGGATAATATAAACTAATGCGCTGCAATATGGGAAAATTGTGATGGAATTCGAGTCCCACGTAAGCGCTTCCGGTTTCCAATTGGGCGTCGCCGGTAAAGGTTACCTTGAGTTTATCTTCCAGAGAGGATTGGGAAAAGATTGGAATAGAGAATAGGAGGAAGATTAAAATAGCTGTCAATCTGTGGTTAAATGCAGAGAGGGAGGTTAAATGCTTATACATATATTTTAATCCAAATAATTGTTTAATGTATGAATAGTAATGTTTTTTAGTTTCAGTTTAACGTCTTTGAGGAACTGTACATTGATAATTTCCTTTTCACCGGGGAGAAGGATGAATGAATTATCACTAAAGACAAGTCCATCCGATGAAAGAGTAACAAAAAAGGAGGGCTTATCAGTTTCGATCTGTAAGGAATGATCATTTAATTTCTTTAACGATATTTCAGGTTTGGGAAGTGAGATGTGTTTCCATTCCTTGCCTGCGTAATAGTTCCGGTGAATCATATTACCTTTACTATCAAAGACTGAGACAACAATTACTGAGGTTCCGTCTGCAATTGATGCAAAGCCGGATACAGAACTGACTGACAGACGTTTATCCCCTTTGAGAGTAATATTTTTTTTCTCCACAAATTCAACTTTACCTTTGGCAAGGTTAATAATCTGAATTTTTACAAGACCTTGGAATGTTTCATGTGCGCTATTGATAAAGACGACTTCAATGTTTGTTTCACTTTTAAGGAATGTAATTATCTGCTGATTGAAAATATTCTTAACGAAAAAGAATGCCGGTTTAGGGATGAGGTTTGAATCGATAATAGCCCAGCTTGTAACAGGCCAACAGTCATTGAGCTGCCAGATAAGGGCTCCATTTGTAACAGGATAATTAGAGCGCCAATGCTGAAGACAAGTTTTAAGCGCAAGCGCCTGATTAAGCCGTGCGAGGTAAATAAAATCATCCCATTTCGTTTTAACTGGAAGGTGTGCTGCAAGGAAACGGAAGATGCGTTCATTCCCTTCCACCTGTTTATTGTGGAATTCAAAAATCTCACTTTGAACGGAACGTTCTCCCTGAGGAATAGATTCTTCGAGGGTAGACTTATCAGCAGGACCCTGGAATCCGAATTCTGAAACGAAGTGACTGTTATCCCCGGATATTGTGTTATAATCTTTCCACATACTCCATATTTCCCACTGGTGCCTGTTACCGCTAAGAACTGAGTTCGGGTCATCCTCAAAACCGAAAGGGGTTGAGGGCCAATAAGGACGCTGTGGATCAAGACTGCTAAGGATGTCTGGAATGATCTGGTGATAGATTTTATAGCCGGGCATTTCTTTATATGGGAGAACGCTTTCACGCTGCCAGTTCCATTCATTTTCATTGTTGCCACACCATAGGGCAAGTGAGGGATGATTCTGAAGGTGTTTTATGTTTTGGCGGAACTCATTGGATACATTTTCAATGAATTCAGGATACTCCGGATAAGCGGCACAGGCAAACATAAAGTCCTGCCAGACAAGGAGTCCAAGTTCATCGCAAAGGTCGTAGAAGAAATCATTTTCATAGAAGCCACCCCCCCAGACTCTAAGCATATTCATATTACCGGATTTGGCAAACTCAAGCAGCTGCCTATATTTTTCATTGGTTATCCGGGGAATGAAAAGATCGGATGGGATCCAGTCGGCTCCCCGGGCAAAGATATTCCTACCGTTAATGTTGAACCTGAATGTGTTTTTATCACCATCTTTTAATTGAAGTTCTATTATTCTTATGCCGACCTTAGAGTACTTTTCGTCAAGGAGGAGTTTATCTTCAAAGAGAAGAAGGGATAGATTATAAAGTGACGGGGTTCCATACCCAGCAGGGTACCAAAGGACAGCGTTATCTATAATAAAATTATGGGTCAAGGAATTATCAGTAATTTCTATTTCTTTTTCATAAGAAGAAGTATCTGAACTAAGGTTTATTTTTAGTTTGAGATTTTTATTCAGGAGGTTACTAATTTCTGCTTTTAATTCTACTGAAGCGGAATTCCCAGAGAGAGAGATTGTATTAAAGGTAAAATGTTCAATGCAAGCATCACTTTTTTGGTAGAGAGAAATGGCGCGCCATAAACCAGATGTGGCAAGCGAAGGTCCCCAATCCCATCCGAAAGAATATTGCGCTTTCCTTATATATACACGTTCCGAATTTAAGGCTACCGGAAGTCTGCCATGTTTACTTTCGGTAAGGCGCGCGTATTGATATGGAGAAGTAAACCGGATGAGGAGTTTGTTGTTTTTCTTTTTAAGGAAGCGGGAGATTTCGAATTCATAGGAGCAGAACATGTTAGAGGCTGTACCGATATTTTCTCCATTAAGAATGATTTCAGCGATAGTATCAATTCCGTCGAATTTAATATAAACAGGCTTTGATGGATCAATAGATTTGGCGAGATTAAAGGAAGTTTTATAATCCCAATCCATTTCCCCTATCCATTGAAGATATTTTTCGTTATCTGAATAAAATGGATCGGGAATCAGTTTGTTATTTATCAAATCGGTGTGGATAGTACCCGGGACGACTGCTTTATACCATGTGCCCGGTTTTATGTTATTAACAGGAGGGCGGCATTTTTTATTAAGGGAGAATTCCCAGTTATCATGGAGAAGGATTATTTTATTCACATTAGTATGCATTATTATTTAAGTAAAATTAGTTTTTGATAAAATACTTTGTCACCGGCAGTTAAGGAGCAGATATAAATTCCGCTTGGAAATCCGGAAGCATTCCAAGTAGTCTTATGAAAACCCGGTGTGAATGTTTCATTTATTAACCGCACTACTCTTTCTCCGAGAGGATTAAAAATATCGAGAGTTACACGGGAACTTTTCTCAAGGCTGAAGCTTATCGTAGTGGAAGGATTAAAAGGATTAGGGTAGTTGGGATAGAGTATGCTCTTTAATGGAATAAGAGCAGAATTATCCTTAACTGAAGTTGGTAAATCATAAAAGCTTTCTATTTTGGTTAATGGGAGCCCGAAATCATATATCCTTATATCATCAAGCACTCCGTTGAAATTGTAATTATCATCGCCAGGAAGATCCTGCCCCATAGTAAGATTCACAGGGGAAGTTAGGATTGTACCGCTAAAGGAAGTAAAAGCATCCAACTGACCATTAATATATATTTCATAATCGGAACCGTCATAAAAACAGGTAATCATATAAAGGGAATCCAAGGTGAGAAATGTTTCCGAATCAAGGTCTTTAGTGCCTGCAGTAGTTTTAACAGTCCATCTTACTCTATTATTTGTAATTGATACTTTCCACCTGTTCTGCCAGTTACCATGTGAAATGGGGTACTGTTCACGTCCATAAAACTGACCAACCTTCATCCAGAAGTTTAAAGTAATAGCATTTTGAAAATTAAGGAGTGTATTATTAACAACTGAGATGTAGGAATTGATACCATTGAAAGAATATGCACTGTTAGGATTATTAAACCTATCCGGAACAAGAGTTACGTAAAAGGGGAATCCGTTATTATTATTACTGCTTGAGTCATTAGCATTACCTGAAAAAGGATAGTAAGCAATAAGCTGCCCTGTTTGGATAATAGAAAGATCTCTTACCTCAACCCCCAGACTATCTTTAACAGAGCCGCCATGGTTATCAGTTACTAGGCAGGTGATATAATAATTTCCAGCAGTCGAGGGAGCAGTCCATGTAATAGTAGAACCTGTTCCTGTAAAATTATCATTTGAAGAACTCCATGAATAAGTTAAAGTGTTATTATCGGGATCTGACGCAAAGCAAGTTATAGTTGATGCAGAGCCGAGGTTTATTTTTCTCGGAATTGCGGTTATTTTATTTATAACAGGAGGGTTATTTATTGAAACAGATACATTTATAGTAATCTGCGAAGTATCCTTTCCTCCATGATTAACATCGACAATACAGCGAATATAGAAATTGCCGGGGTTTGCGGGAGCAGTATATATTATTTGGGAACCAGAACCGGTAATTGTGCCAGACCCGACGTTCCATATATAGTTCAATGTGTCGTTGTTTTTATCTTCTGCAGTACAGTATACATTTATTGAACTATTTATCAAGATACCTGTAGAGTCGGGGCTTAAGCTTTTAATCCTAGGATGATAATTATTTACAGCCTGTCCATTATTATAATCTATTATAACTCCATTATACAATGTTTTATTGAGGTTATAGGTTAAGGTTCCTCCAGATGGGGTAATCACCACAATGATTGCTGAATTGGCGGGAACTGTAATATTTACAACTCCACTTATGTTATTCAGAAGGAAAGCATTACTTACCGCATCGTACAAATTATGCTGTCCCGTACCTGCATTAAACTGTATCTGCTGATTACCAGCGTAAGGATTATAGAATAGATATGTGGGATATGCAGGTGCATGATAATAATCGGTTTTCAGGAGGTCGAGTTTCAGGATCCCTTCAACATTAGTTGTATCGATTATGCCACCGAAAATCCCTACATGGGAGGCGCCATATAGGGTAAGAGTTGTTTGTCCCCAGCCACCACTAATCGCATCGCCTGTAGCAAAGGGAGAGACTCCATTCTGTGTCTCTCTAATTGCTTCATGAGAAATATAAGAGAAACGGTCATACTGATGCGCCCAAGAATAACTATCCTGGAAGGAGTCCGGAAGATAATCTGGATAGAGGAGACGTGCAGCATTTGAAGCATTCAACACCCACTTCCCTATTTCTTTTGCGAAACGATCATCATACCGCACCATTGGAACAAGCGCTCCCGCGAGTTCAAATGTATTCATAATAAATGCGTAATCATTAGTTATGGATTCGCCTATTAAGCCAGATACATCGTAACCGCCCCAAGTGCCGACAATAGAACCCCAACTTCTTAAGGGACCTATATCAAAGCACCAGTTAACCAGTTGAGGTATGTTATAATTTGTACCTATCTCAGCATTCATTCTTGCGGCTGTATAAACACCATATCCAAGCTGGAGTTCATATGAAGGATTTGACTGAAGAGAGTTCAGGTATTCAAGACACCATTCAGCACCAATTCTATAATCAGCATTCTGCGTTTGTGTAAAAGCATTATAAAGAAGCCAGGCAATAGCGCCTGATGCTTCTGGTTCCGGAACACTTGAAGTATTCGGAGTATTATTCATTAAATTCCATGCACGATAATACATATTTGGAAGATGCCAAGGAGTAGTTTTTCCTCCCATTGCTTTAACAGCATTGAGCCATCTATCTGCAACAGAAGTAAACTGAAAATTATAGTCACCCGTGTTTGGATAGAGATAATTCAGCTGATAAAAGAAAACGTTTGGCATAGTTTCATACCACCAGTCATCCCCCGTTATTGATGAAGGACTATTTAGGTAAACGAGCTCTCCATTTTGTTTATTGAAATATTCCTCACACATAAGGGGATAGTTCCTCCCATTCTGGTTTGACTTATCGAGTCCAGAAAGAGAGGCACCAATGACCGATGGCAGAACATTTATCGCTTCAAAGGAAGTAGGAACAGTTGTACCAACAACAGTATGCAAACCGTAACTACTTTGGCTGGGATAATTTATAGTATTAGAATAGTCGGCTATAAGTGGAAGATAAAGTCCGGTAGTGTCGTAATTATACACAAGTGAATCGTATCCAAGGGCGGTATTTTTCCAGTTCCTCATTAAATATGGGGAGGGCATATTAGGCATCAAGTCAATGCGGGTAACACTTATTTGCTGAGCATCAGCGATGGACGATAGGCAAACAACAAGAGGAATAAAGTATTTTATAAGTTTTTTCATGATTCATAATTCTTTACATCTTGTTATACATATTCAAAAGCATCTCCTTCGCAGTTTTATCTTTTTCCAAACGAAGAATAGACAACAGAGATTCGATTGTAGATTCGGCACCCGAATTATTATTTATTTTGCCATATGCGATGATGCCATCATAACCTCTTCCTGACTTGGGATCATACATGAGAGTATTGGCAGGGTTATTCTTAAAGAACCATTTAACAGCCCTTATTGCTGTGTTAAGAAAAATGGAATCATTTAACAATTTATAGGCGTTCATGCAGGAGAATATCATGGGCCTTATTCCGTAAGCGATCTGTGCGAATTTAGATGTATCGGCAAATGAAGTGATATTATTATCATCTTTTACTACATGGAATTCGGTATAGAATCCTTTTCCGATAAGCCATGGATAGAAGTATTTTATTTCATTTACTGCAGCGGTAATATATTCTTTTTTATTTAATACCCTGCCGGCATCGATAAGGGCGTCCGCCTGGCTATTTCCCCAAGCATGCCATCCGTTCTGCCAGCTAAGGAAGGCATAATAAGGGGAAATTGTTTCATTACCCTGCTGCATTTTTAGAATACCAGCACATAGGTGTCCGATAATTGATTTTACTTTTTCCGATTTGTTGTTTTTGTAAAATGTGGAAAGAGATTTAACGATTACAGCTGCCTGATCTGAAGCGGATTCAAATGGAAGCCATGCAGGAAGTTCGTAGCCGCCATAAACCGCTGTCTTATTTCCAGTGGTCAGCCATTTATCGAGAGCATCAATGGTAGCAATAATATGTTTCTTAATTTCCCGGGAAAAGCGTGGATTGATCTTAAGATAAAATTTCTGCGCTTCGGTTAGAGCCCATAAAGCACGCCAACTCCACCAATTGGGTTGGGCAATGCTTGTCCTATATGTTGTATCTATTGTATAATCTTTCCAGATGAAGTTGTAGAAGAAACCGTTGGCGGCATGCATATATAGCTGAAAGTTTATGAGGCTTCTTATTTGGGGAAGATATTTTTTATCATGCGTCTGTTTATAATAATTCATATAAAACACAGCAGCCCTGGCAGCGTCATCTATACAAGCTATTCCCTCGCCCGATGCTTCGATCCATTTGTAATCAGGGGATTCAGCGTATATATGGATTATCCCCAACTTAACATTATTTACCTTAATCTCCTGATAAAGGTGATCGAGATGGGCAGTATTTACCAATGACTTTTGAGGAAATACAACCGCTACTGATAGAAGAAAGACAGATACAATTATTTTCATATATGAATCTTAGAGACTAACAATTCACTACTATTTACACAATGACAATAAATACTTAAGACTTGTTTCCGCGAGACAGATGTTTGTATCCGCGCCTGAATAATAAATTTTAACATTGCCGTTATCTTCAACAATCCAGCCATTAGTAAATGTAACATTCTGAACATCCCCTACCCTCTCGTACAATTTATCAGGAGCAATAATAGGATCGCGCGAATATCCTTTAACGATCCATGGTTTATTAAGATCGACAAGCATGACGCCAATTTTATAGATATTACTTATGCCGAATCCTCTTACACCATGAAATAGGAAAAGCCATCCTTCATCCGTTTTAACCGGAGGAGTAGAGCCACCAATTTTATCAGCTGCCCAAGTACCAGGGAGAGGTCCGGTCATAAATCTAAATCCTCCCCAATGAATAAGGTCAGTGCTCCTATTCAACCAGATACTATTATAAGAGTCGGAAGAAGGACGATCCATTTTCCAGTAATAACCATTTATTTTTTCAGGGAAGAGAGTAGAGTCTTTGTTTGAGGGTTCGGTAATAGGTCCATGTATTCTAAAATTCTTAAAATCCATAGTTTCAGCAAGCATCACCAAGGGAAGAAATTTTGAGTAACCAGTATATGTGATTAGATATTTATCTTCAATAAATGTAATTCGTGGATCCTCAATTCCCCATTCCGTCAGATCATTAAACTCTCCATGATCGCCAGGGTTAAGGCACGGTTTGGAATCCACTTTAAATTTTTTCCCATCCTTGCTCCTTGCGAGGACAAAGGAGGATCTTCCCACAGGCAATTCCACCCTACATAGGAGGAGGTATTCTTTATTAAATTTAACAGCGCCAGGGTTGAAAACACTATTAGCTCTGAAAGGGAGATCTTCAATTGTAAGAACAGGATTGTTTTCGAACTTTACGATTTCCATTTGTTCTCCATAAATAGCCAATTATTACTGCATCATATTTAACAAGTCATTAAGCGAAATATACGCGAAGCGTGAGGCTGAATCAGACATAGCATAGGGAATAATCAAATTTTTATTATATAACATTGAACCACACGTATATACAACGTTCGGGACATACCCATCTCTTTCTTCTTCATCGGGTACAAGGAGCGGCTCTCTCAAATGACCGATAATTTTATGCGGGTTTTTAATATCGAGCAGTATGGCGGAAATTACATATGTCCTCATTGCACCGACCGAATGTGTCAGTACGAGCCACCCCTCAGGTGTTTTAACAGGAGAACCGCAGTTTCCGAGTTGAACAAATTCCCAGTCATACTCCGGCTCACGCAATATTACCGGGTTGTTCCATTCATAAATATTACCGGAATTCATAATAAATATATTCTCTCCATCCTGGCGTGAGATCATCCAATATTTACCATCAATCTTTTCTGGAAATAGGGCCATCCCCTTATCTTTTGCCCCGTTCCCCGTGAGAGTCCTAATCTTAAATTTCTTAAAGTCTTTTGTTTCTAATAATTCTGAGAGGATATGGTGACCATCATAAGCAGTGAAGGTACCGTAATAAACATAGGAGCCGTCATCATTTAGAAATCTAACGAGGCGTACGTCTTCAATCCCATTACTTTCGGTTTTAGAGAATGGAAAAATAACTCTTTCGGAGAGTTTCTCACAACCGGAGAATTCAATATCATAATTAGAATCTAAAATATCATCAGCCACTTCATGAGGAATGAAAGGACGGGTATCTCTTTTAGAAGGAGGGGTAGCATATATGGGGATTTCATCGAACTTTATATGAAGAGATTCCGTGATAATCCCAGACACAAATTCAACCGACGAAATATGGCCTTCACCTACAGCCCGCAGACTCAGAATAAATCTTAAATTCCCATGTTTTAATCTGGTTTGATCCGGATGGGACACAATAGAGGGATTGAACAGTGAGGCAGAGCAAATTGAATATTCCTTACTGAAATAGGTTCCTAATAATAATTGCTTAGTCCGGGAAACAGGTTGGCTGACATATTTTTCAACCAGGGTATAATTATCAATTAACCTGTTTTCAAATCCCAAGTGTCTTTGCCTAAACTTATTATTTATTTCTTCAAGAAGCAGGACCGCCTTGTCATCTGTTAATTTTATTATCCTATTAACAATTTTTCTAATCCGCTGCTCATTCCCAGGGCTAAATGGGAGAAGAAGGACTCTCTTAGGATCAGCGGTTAATTTTATTCCTATTTTTTTGAGTTTCATTATCATTCCTTCATACCGCTAGATGCCATACTCTGTATGAAATACTTTTGGAAGAACGCATAGGCAACGATAACCGGAAAAGCGAGCATTGCGGCAGCGGCAAGCTTTACACCAAGTTGGGATTCAGCTCTCCCACCAACAGCAAACAAAGTAATCAGCTGAGGCATGGTCATTAGATGTTCATCCCTAATAACGATTATCGGCCAAAGAACTTCATTCCAAGAAGTCATAAATGTAATTATCCCTACCGTGACAATAGCAGGAAGAGAATTGGGCCATAATATTCTAAATAAAATTGAGAATTCACTGCAACCGTCGATACGTGCGGCGTCTATCAGATCCACCGGTATACTTTTAAAGTATTGATTAAACATAATTATAGACAACCCATTCAGAAAATAAGGAACTATCAGCGCAAGGTAAGTATCAACCCATTGAAATTTTACCATTAAGATATACTGCGGGATAAGTGTTAGCTGGAATGGGAGAGTCATTGTAAAAATTATTATAAAGAACAGAGTTTTCTTTCCTTTGAATTCAAGATGGGAAAGTGCGTATCCCACCATAGAACCAAAGATTATCACACCCGCTGTTATAACAAACGAAACAAAAAGACTGTTTAGTAAAGAACGGGCTGCGGGTATCTTATCAAGCACCTGAGAATAATTATTTAATGATACAGAGGGGGGAAACAGAACAAGGTCTGAGATAGCACTTTCAGGAGATAAAGAAGCGCTGAGCATCCAGATAAATGGATATACAAAAACAATTGATCCAAGAATTAATATTAAGTATATAAATGATTTCTTCATCTTGTCTCCTTTTCAACATACCTTTTCTGAAAGAAGATCACAAGTAGTATAATACCCGCGAAAAAGAATCCAAGAGTGGATGCATATCCCATATGGTAATAGAAAAACCCCTCTTCGTAAATATACAGCACAGATGACAGGGTACTGTTGAGAGGCCCACCGCCTGTCATTACATATGGTTCAATAAATAGGGAAAAACCGCCTATGGTTGAGAGAATAACCACCATGAACATTGTCGGATTTATCATCGGAAGTGTAATGTAACGAAACTTCTGCCAAGCGCTAGCTCCCTCAAGATCAGCCGATTCATAAAGATATTGGGGAACTGTCTGCAGACCGGCAAGGAAAAGGACGATATATAAGCCGACATTTTTCCAAGTAGCCATTATTGCAATTGAGCCCATGGCAATGTTCGGGTTAGTAAGCCAGCCAATTTTTGCAATACCAATCCCGGTGAGTATCCTGTTTAGTAAACCGGTTTCATATCCATATAGTTGCTGCCATAAAATTGTTATAACCACACCAGATACAATAACAGGGAGGAAATATGCTGCACGGAAAAAACCAATAAACCGAATTTTCTGATTGAGCATAGTTGCAAAGAAAAGGGCTACTATGATCTGCAGCGGGATGTGGATTATCAAGAATATAAGTGTGTTTAAGAGAGACCTGAAGAACTGCGCATCGTGAATCAATTTATAAAAATTCTGTAGTCCCACAAACTTCATAGGGCTTATTATATTCCACTGGTTGAACATCAAGAAAAATGAGAAAAGCACAGGAAATGAAATAAAGACAAGAAAGTGTATTAAATACGGCGCTATCATCATATATGGGACAATTTTATTAGATTTCATTCTTACGCTCATTGTAATAAAATCAATTCAGCAGATTTAGCGGCATCACTTACTGCCTGTTCCGGGGTTTTCTTTCCATACACTGCACATGCTTCATATTCACGTGATATAGCATTAAAAATTTCCATAAGGACAGGGCAAATATCAGGACCGCGCACGAACTTTGACTGTTCGGCAAACGGCTTCATCTTCGGGTTATCATTCAGGTAATTTAGGAATAAGGGATTTGATGTAAGGTCTTTTCTTCTCGGAAGCTGGTTAGTTGTTTTAAGAAGAAGGTAATCACCTTTCTCGCTGATAATACTTTTTATAAAATCCCACGCAGCAAGCCGGTTTTTGCACGTTGTAAACATTATAATATTCTTAGTATCGCCATATGTAAAGGCTGCACCCTTATGGTTATCCGGAACAGGCAATGGGGAAAAACTATATTCAAATCCTGGGGGTTTGAATTTTTCCGCATGCACTATTTCCCACGGACCAGTGAAGCGAACAGCGATATTGGAGGAAAGGAAAGGGTCCTGCCGTGCTGATAATCTCTCTCTTGGGAAATACCCGTTGTCATATAAAGTTTTCATGAATTGAAATGTGGCTACAGCATATTTATTATTAAATACAACCTTATTATCCTTTATTAGGTTTGCCCCTCCAGAAGCCGCGAGATACAAAGGATAAAAATCAAAAAGCCGCTGCCACCATGTTTCTATTACCTCGCAGTAACCGATCCACTTATTCAGATAGCCATTCACATAGGCAGTGCTTTTAATTTCAGCAGCCGCCTTTAAAAATTCCGAATATGTTTTCGGCGGAGCCTGCCAGCCAATACTTCTAAACATATTATCATTGCAAATAAGCATTATAGGATTTATTTTCCAAGGAATCTGGTAGATATGCCCATCTCTAGAAGTAACCTCTTTTATGACACTGCTATCACATCGTTCTGATATAAACTTCATAAATCCGGGGAGAGTATCCAAGGGGACTAGCTTCCCTGCCCTTGCATAAAGTTCAACATCCCCCTGCCACATATTAGAATAGATATCAGGAGTAGTATTTCCAACAACCGCAGCCAGTATAACTTCCTCACTACTCTGCCCCTCAGGAACCGGCTGGAAAGAAACTTTGCTCACGGGATTACTGTTATTCCATTGATTTACTATTTTACCGGCGAATGTAATTTCATCTGTATTGTTGCTAGCCCAATAGATTAAATACTGCTGGTCTGCCTTATTCTGATCTCCGCATGAAATGAGAAAACAGGAAACCACTGCTAATGTAATAAGCGGATAAATTCTCATTGCCAGTTTTGCCAAAGTATATCAATAGAAGGAAACGCCGGACGTGGAAACACACCCCCCTTTTTTACAACAAACACATCTATAGTTTTAGGATCGTTTTCATTTCCAACTTTTATCTCTGACAGGATATCTTTATTTATTTTAATTTTATATTTCTGCTTAAGAGCCAATACCTTGTGGAGCAGTTTTTTATTAGCTTCATCTGAAAGAGGTTTATTTTCAAATTTAAATGACTCCTGAGTATTACCTAATAGGGCTGAACCTATAAGTTCATCCCTAACGACAGCATAAACGATTTTATCCTTCCACCAATCAAGCTGTTCACGCACTGACTTAATATTTTGATATCCTTTAGAAAATGCGATTTTTGTCAGTGAATTATCTCGCACCATACGCCAGACATAAGATTCAACGCTTCCGGAGAAAGAGTCAAAATCAGTCTCTTTGAATTTTACATTCTGTTCTCTATATCTCAACCAATCGATAAAATCTTTAAAAGAGTAGGGGCCATCTTTCATTTCGACCAGGGTAAGAGAATAAAAATCCTTCTTTAATGAATCGATCTGCTGCTGAAGGAAGTTCAGATTATCATCTAACTTCCAATTTTTAGATTTATCCGGATTAACCTCATACTTTGCAAGGTAAGTCCGTAAAAGATCAAATGTTTTACCGATAATCTGTGGGTTCTGATCGACAAAAATCTTTCTTACATACTTGTCTGAGAGAGAATCCATTTTAGCTTTCTGAAGAACCTCTTGAGATTTTTCTTTCAGCTGGTTTAATTCTGATTCATTCGGAAGAGCTTCTCTCCATATATTCACAATATTGAAAATATACCATCCATCAGGACCTTTTACAGGAGAAGAGACCGACCCAACTTTCTGATTTTTTATTAAACCAGCTATCATATTACTTTTTTGTTCAAGATTAAATAGATCAGTATTCCATTTCCTTTGGTCTTCAAAAACCGAATCGGTTAATTGCAACCGGAAGAGAGAATCAAATGGAATACCTGAAGAGATGCCTTGTGTAAAAAAAAGAAGACTATCTTTATTGGGAGCGAAGAGCCATTTTAGTTCAACAGTAACTAACTTTTTGTTAACTGCAACATTAATCTCTTCATCAGATACATTTACATCTTTCATCACCTCATCTTTAAATAGTTCTTCTGTGGCGAGGTCTGATTCCATACAATAAAGATTATCTTTAACTATTGGCAGGGTATCAACACTGCGAGAATAGCCATCTTCTGCCATAAGTTTTTCATTTATTAAATAGTTAAGGTATATATCCTTTGAGTTTTTTACCTTTTTAGGAAATGAAGGACCGAATTCATAACTGTAAATGAATTCCCTAACGGTTATTTTTTTATTACCTGCCTCGGCAATGATAAGATCCCCTTTTAAAGAATCCGCTGAACTAATGTCAATTGTAAATTTCTGTGGATAAATATTTAATGAAGATATCAGGATTAAACCAATGCATACAGTTAGTTTTGGAGTAATATTCATGAATTATTAAAATTTAATATCAACTGATAAAGTATGGACATTATCAAGTCTCCCAAAATTTCTATAGGCGTAATCAAAACTAACAAAATCGTCAGTGAAAAGGAGTTTAGAATTAACGCCCACACCCAAGGTCAATCCCCCTTCCGAGTCTACCAGGAATAAATTCCGGAAGCCAGCCCGTATGAACAAAAATTCCCTAAATGAGAACTGTCCCCCGATATTCATACTTTCATAGTTATTATTTGGATGGAGCGCATCAACAGCAACCAAAAACCGGTAATCGTCATTCTTAATAATATTAGTTGAGATACCTATCTGGAAGAGGAGCGGGAGATCCCAGGAATCAAGTTCAACATTATAGGGAACCTGATTGTTTGAACCGAGGAGGGTTGGATCGACTCTGGCGAAGGTTCGGATATCACTGCCATTGAGTTTCATCTGGGTGCCAAAATTGGAGATAGATGCACCTATGGTAAGACCATTAAAGAGATCAGTTCTGAAAATTGTGCCTGCGTCTATAGCAACAGCACTTGCAGATTCATGCCAAATTGTTTCCTGAACATATTTAGCGGTGAACCCTATAGAAAAGCGGTCTGTTAATTTTTTAGCATAAGAAAGACCGACAGCTATATCTCCGGCACTGTAAAATTCACCTGTACCTTCCGGCTGAGCTACAGTTCTTACCATTTCATCAGCCATCGAGAATGAAGTAAAACTAAAGCCAATGTTTCCTGCTTCACCGAGAGGGACAACAAGGGCAGCATAATCGAAATTAGTAGAAGCAATCCAGTTGGCATGGAAAATTGTAACTTCATTATTAGTAAAATCTGCAATGCCTGATGGATTCCAATAGAGTGCAGTGGCATCATTTGCAACGCTAACAAAAGCGCCTCCCATAGCAGTAGCAACTGAACCAGGACCAATTTCAAGAAAAGCCGCAGCGGTAGTTCCCACTTTAGACACCTGCGAGAAAAGGTTTACTGATGCAAAACCAAAGGCAATTAATATTGTAATTATTTTAATTTTCATATCTGCTCCGTCTTTCACAGCTTATTTGATAATAGCAAATTTTCCGATTTTGGTTCCTATACCGGGTGCATCCACATGGAAGATATAAACACCAAAAGCAAGTGACATACCATCTTTAGTAGTCAAATCCCACGGTTCCTGTCCGTCAGTCACCGATGCATCACGATAAATTGTTTTGACAAGATTACCGCTGATAGTATAGATTCTGATTGTACATTTATTCGGAAGATGGATGAAGTATACCAATCGTTCACCGCGACCTGTAGTAGCGGTAGCGGGTTCCCAAGAGGCGGCTCCAACATAGGGATTAGGCACGACTGCAATTTTATCCATATCCAAAAGTGCTTTAGACCGGTTAAAATCAGCCCTTTGAGTAGTAAATTCCACATAATCGCCAGTGCGGAAAGGTTTGGTAGTTCTGATTTTAATTACATCACCGGGCTGAGGTACTTTCTGATTTGGATCTTTTATTGTAGTATCTTTAACTAAAGTAGCTGACCAGGTTACACGAGAGTTTGTATAATCTGTTGCCCTTTTCCCGGTGGAATCGCCGAAGACGATAAAAATAGCGTCACCGGCAGAAAATTGTTGATTGTTGTCCTGATCGAAGAAAGCAAACTGGACATGATCAATACTATCAGTAAGATCCTTAACAATAATGTTGGAAAATTTGCCTGATTCAAATGCCCTTATGGGAAAAGAAGTATCCCCCTTCAGCGGTTCAGTAAATCTTATTTCAAAGTCAGCCGGATAATTTATTCGTTTGCCCGCTACAGCAGCAGTGAACCTTGAATCAAAACCGACCTGAACAATATTATTACTGTTACTGGATTTCCACCCGGTATTTGTATAATCAACGGCAACCAAAGAATCGTTTCTTAAACCAATGCTTACCCCCTGCAGAGCAAGAGTTTGAACTTTATCTCCAGAGAACTGTGTTAATTTAAGGAGCGTATCATTGGAGGTATAATTAATAATCCTATAAAATGGATAAGGATTATTATTAAAACTTGAATTATTGAAAAACTCGACTCTGTAGGTGTTAAACGATTTCAAAGAATCCGGATCGAGAATAGTAACGCTTGCATCACCAGTAGCAGGCCCTACTTTTTTGAAGTTTGAGACCTGTGGATCGATATATCCGGCACCAGGGGCATGGGGGTTAACCACAGCGGTATTGATATCAGTCTTATAATTTCCATTTATATCAACCTTAATAATACTTGTTGTTTCTGAAGGAGGGATGCCAAGAGTCTGTCCCTCTATATTAGTCTGAACAAAACCCTGGTCGTATGAACAAACAGCATAATAATAAACCTGTCCATTAGTAACAGTAGTGTCGACATAAGAATGCTGCAAACCCGAATCATCACCGAGATAAAACTTAGCACCATTTATATCGATAGGGTGAAGCCCTATAATTCCATCAACCAGATCAAAGACAGCAAGAGGAACACGAAAAACGGGGACGCCAAAGGCATCAGTAACAGTTTTATCTTCAATGAAATTAGGTTCAGTAGAACGATAGATCCTGTAGCCTTCGAAATTAACTTTCTGATAGAAAGGGTCAAATGTATTTTCAGCACGGTTGTCCCAGTAAAGAGTAACTTTATGATCACCGGCTATAGCTTTAATTATTGGTTTTGCGGGAGGTTGAGCAAAATGATAGTTAGCGTTATATATTGATTGGACAGTATTTTTCCTTTTAAAAAGGTCATCAGTATTCAACCCGAAGATCAGAGCCATCGAAAAACGCTGAGTCTCGCCGGTTCCCTGAAGATCACCTGGCGGAGCGACATAAGTATTTCTTCCGGGCATAGGGAACAGAGATGAGGAGAAAAAATTAGTAAGGTTAACGCCTTGGAGAGTTTGTCCATGCAAGGAAGGCGGGGCAAGCAACGACCAGTTAGCCTCATCATTATTAAGATCATACGTATGGGCAGCGAAAATAGCAAAGCCCGTTAAACCAAGCTGATCAGATTCGTCCTTATCGAGAATACCGAAATTTGGCTCACCCTGTTCGGGCTTTCCATCCCCTTCAGTACCATTAGGATCCGGGCCTGGATAGCCAGGATCATATGGGCCGAGACCATCAGTACCCACATCATCATTCAGAGGTTCACCCGGATCCCATTTACCATTTCCATTGAGATCATAATAGGAAACCCAATTCTCATTTTCATCAGCATCCCAATGCTTTTGCCAAGAATGACCGTAGAAATTTTTGAAGTTGACCGTATCTATGGCAAGGTTTCTCATGAAAGGATCATCCTCGGGTCTTGTTATAAAAACCTTGGCATCATTATCCCTTCTTTCATCGGTCAATCCGTCAAGGTCATTATCGATATTGTCATCAGAGATGCCGGGGCTTTCGAGGAATGCATATCCGCAATAGCCAACGGGGTTCCAGTTACCAGGAGTTCCAAAAGAAACAGTAGACCATGCATAAGAAATATTAAGGACTTTATTATAAGCGCCGGCATTATTTGAAGAATTATCATGCCCGCCAATGCCCCAGTCAACATATTGCGCAAAAAGAGTTTTAGGATAATCAGTAGTGCTCATATTTGTAATTTCGTAATACCAGAAAATAACATCTTCAGCAAGTACCTGAGACCATTGAAAGCCTCGTGCACGCACCTGCATACCAAGTCCTCCTCTTGTTGTATCGTCTGCATCGGGTCTGAAATTATACTGATCGATATATTGCCTGTCTTCATTATCATCAAAAACAAAGAAGGTTTCCAGGTCGGCATTCTTGATATTTTTTCCAAAGAATCCATCCCATTGTCCGTTCCAATCGGAGGTTTGGTCAGGCCATGAGGATGGCCAGGTGTTAGGGTCATCGCTTCTTGCAACTCCAGTTTGATAAGGATTAGCATAACCGGGTAAGGCCCACCAGCCATAAGTAACACCACTGGAAGAATGCCTTGTATACTCATAATAATTGGTTTCAAGAGGATGAATTTTTTGCCCACCAGGAGCTGTAGCTTCAGCCTGAACAATAACGGCAACGCCGTCAACATAAGTATGATTAGTACCTTTTGGCCATACACCGCTAATTGAAGGTTCATTCTGCCAATCGGCAATTTCACCCATATTATAATAGACAGTACCAACAAGGTTACCGTCCATGAAACCCATTTTATTATTATTATGGTTTCCTTTATTCTTATCAACAAGTCTCTGAGAGAAAGAAATGGAGGAAAAAATGATGATCGATAAGGAAATCCAGATTAAATAGTATAAGCAGGGGATATTTTTATATGATTTCATATAATCACTCTTAATAGCAGTTTTAAAAATCAATTTGTGCTCCTACGATTACCTGTCGTGGAGATGAATAGTAATCGGGTCTGGTATAAAATTCAGCCAGAGTATTCACGCCCCTAGGGGCGGACTGCTGCTGAGTGAGCTGAAGTGTATAACCTGCCCTGCCAGTATCTGTAAAAACATTAACTTCGTTAGGAGTATCGAAAAGATTATATATCTTTGCGAAGACAGAAAGATTAACACCCATTAACTTGAGATATTTTGTAAGATATAAATCCACATTAAAGAAAGCAGGTTTATTTGAACTATTCTCAATCCCAGTATTTGTCTGCTGTAACGAAGGAGTATATGGAAGACCTGAACCAAGACGGGCAACCATACTGATAAGATAATTTTCCAGTTCACCGGCTGAAGTAGTAAGGTTAAGGGAATGTTTTCTGTCCCAATCCAGGGGGACTAATTGTTTATTGGGTTGAACCGGAGGAGTTGCCTGTGCTTTATTAAACGCATCATTTGGATCAGAAGCATCTCCCTTTGCAACCTGGAAAGTATAATCGAGGTTAGCGCTGAAACCGCCAGAAAATCTTTTCTGAAAAGAGACAGTAAATCCAGTAACAGAGCCGTAATCAGTATTAATAAATTTCGCATACCGTTTAAAGTTATTTTCAAGGTATAACTCGACACCGAGCAGGTTCCGGATATCTTTATAGTATGTAGTAACATTTATACCGAAATCAGTAAAGATTTCCTGCTGAAGCCCGATTTCATACATGACAGTCTGCTGGGGTTTAAGATCAGCGTTACCGATAGTGTTTTGATTAATTGGGTTCACGTCGCCTGTTAATGGGATTCTGAAATTCGGGTTACGGTACAAATAATCAAACGGGGGTATCTGGAAAAAATGACCGTAAGAAATATGCACAGCTCCTTTATCACTAATCGGGTAAGAGATACCAAGACGTGGACTGAACTGAGATTTAGCGCTCGCTTTATAGAAATAAGTACCCGGGAAAGGTGGGGTCAGATCAGAAAGTGCAGCAATATTATTTGGATCAGACAGAACATTTGCATCAGGCTGGAAATAATCGTACCTGATACCTACATTAACAATAAGATAATCAAGTTCAATTTTATCCTGGAAATAAGCAGCTAACTGATAGGGATGATTATTGTAAATATTATAATTAAAAGAACCGGCAGCAGGCAAAGCAGGTTTAAATCCAGTAGTAGCATCAATAATTGTCTGGAAGTCCTGGTAGTTCAATGTATGATAGTCTAATTCAATCCCGGTTTTTATTTCGTGAATATCCGTAACCTGGGAAGTAAAATCGATTTTGCCGGTATATGTATTTGTTTTATGGAGGAAATGCCAGTTCTGGGTTCCGCCGGTATAAAAAGAAGAGCCACTTACATCGGCTAGCCTCTGGGGATTAACATACCGGGGATCCAAAGGATCTTCATAAACATATTGTTTATAATCAGAAATAAAAGCAGAACCGAGGAAGTCAAGAAAAGATTTACTACTGAACAATTGGGTATAACTTGCGCTACCGAGGAAACTTTTCTGAAAATAATTGTAATCACCGTCCGGATCTAATCTGAACATCTGATCATATACTCTGTAATCATCATTCTGGTAAAGACCATTAAAAACAATTCCTTTTCCTGAACCAACTTTTAAAGCGATCTTGCCCTGAAGAGTTACTTTCTGGGAATTATTCATTGGCACATAAGCATTATCACCGGTGGCTCCCACGTACCACTTACTTGGATCATTATTGGTAAAATTGGATGAATCTGAGGGATTGAATTTTCTTTTGCCATATATATAGCCATTATCATTAAGGATCCTTCCCGAGACAAAAAATTTCATAAAGTCGCCGGTCAATGGGACAGGACCGCTTAAACTTCCCTGAAAATTATAAACATCCTCAGGTCTTACTTTATTTACATTAGGGAAAAGATTGCTGCGTGGAGTAAAATAATCTCCTGTATAAGCAGAGAGACTTCCGGAATATTTCTCTCCTGCAATTTTGGTAATCTGGTTTACAACTCCAGACAGCGCCTCACCATATTCAGCATTAAAAGTACCGGTTAAAACCTGCAACTCCTGTATACTGCTAACATCAGCTTCCATGGTTGATTCACCTGAGTATACATCATTTACAGAAACACCGTCAATCAGATATTTTACCTCACCGATCCTACCGCCACGAAAATGCCCATCAACAACACCAGCCTGTAGGTTAACAACAGATTGAACATCCTCGACAGGGAGCATAGAGATTTGTTCTCCACTTATTTTTTCTTCAGTAGAAGTAAGATCTTTCTGCACAAAACCACGTGTGGAAGTTACTACAACATTCTGGAGCTGAATTACCTGTTCGCCCAGCTTTATATCAATCCTTGTAGTCTGGTCAGCAGAGATTTTTACGTTCTGTATGGTAGTAGAAGAATATCCGATCTGTGTAGCTTTAACCTGATAGGTTCCGGGAGGGATATTAAGGATAAAATAATTGCCCGAGACGTCTGCTGCGGCTCCCATATTAGTACCTACCACAACAACGTTGGTTCCAATTAAGGGTTCATTAGTAGCGGCATCAACCACCTTACCAGTCAATTTGCCTGTAGTACCAGCATAAACTTTAAAAGAAGACAATACTGCCAGAAGGAGAAGGAATAATATGTAGTGACTAAAGTTGTAAAGTTTTTTCATAAGCGACCTATTATTTCAGGAACGATAAAAAATGGGAATGTATGTTTCAACATTCCCATTATTACATCTTAACTACTTAAGAAGAATCATCTTCCTAACCTGGAACTGGTTATTATATTTTACCATAAAAATATAAGTACCGCTGGCTACTTTTGTGCCAGAATTAGTATCACCATTCCAGATAACACTATGAACTCCGGAGGTCAGGTTACCTGAAAAGAGAGTTTTGATCTCTTGACCGAGCATATTATAAATCTTCACGCTAACGTTTGAAGTTTGCGGAATATTGTACCTGATAGTAGTACTCGGGTTGAATGGATTAGGATAATTCTGGTATACATAGAAATCAGCAGGAATAATATTCCCGGATCCTTTAATACCAGTAGTAACCTGCAGAACCTGAAGATCATCAAAGTACAGAGTGCCAACCATATCAGTATAAGGATGGATTCTTACAGCAAGGTTTGCAGCGTTCATACCAGTAGGAACGGGAACATCAAGAGTGAACTGAGTCCAGTCAAATGCATGAGCAGTATCAGGGAATGTGAAAACAAAATCATTAGACCAAACTTGGTTATAATTGTTAACAGAATTACCTGAGTAGAAAGCAGGAGTTAAACCAACACTCCATTGACCTGGATTCTTTCTTGCTGAATCGGGATATAAACCGGAGGCCTTTACCCATACACTGAGTCTTAAGATATCACCGTCATGAATAGTTGCATCAAGTTTATATATCCGTGTACCAACCCAGGCATCATGAGGTGCCCTGGTAATAGGAAGATCAAATTTAAGTGAGTAACTACCGGAATGAACAGCTTCAGTAGTAACAACTGTATTTTCAAATCCTGAATTAAGGTTTCCGTCATTACCACCAATTGGAGGAAGCCAGTAATTCCATCCTGTAGGTACACCAACAGAGGTATTCCAATCCTGACCGGCCCAGCCGTTTCTACCATTTAAGATGAAATCATCGCCCCAAACAGTACCAGTAGCATTTTTACCTGCGACAAAGGCAATGATGGTTCTCCATGAATCTTTTGGTAGAACAACCTGTCCAATGGCACAGGTATCGGCAATCCATCCGCTGCTTGTGCCAACAGACTGATCGATAGGAAGTTTAGTTGTTCCAATTAAGCTACCCGCAGAATCATAGAAAGTATAAGAAATGTACCATTTCTGATCATCTGAAGTAGGGTTGACGTTAACGCCGGAAGTTTTAACAAAACCGCCCAATAAAATGTCAACATCCTTATTATTAATCGGTGACCAAATATCGCACATGTTCTCTGAAACCCATGCTGCAGAATCTGAGGATACAGTGGGTTTAACTATTTTTAATGAATGTCCCATGTGTCTTGACTGATCGGTAGCCCAGGTTAAGGCAGCACCTGTAGGGGTATTACCGATAGTCCAGTATGAAGGCAGCGGGCTTTCAAAACCACCAATATCGTTAAGGCTTGTAACAACATTGACAAGTCTAACAACCGTTAAATCGTCAAAATAAACAGTACCAACCATATCAGTATAAGGATGGAGCCTTACAGCAAGGTTTGCAGCGTTCATACCAGTAGGAACGGGAACATCAAGAGTGAACTGAGTCCAGTCAAATGCATGAGCAGTATCAGGGAATGTGAAAACAAAATCATTAGACCAAACTTGGTTATAATTGTTAACAGAATTACCTGAATAGAAAGCAGGAGTTAAACCAACACTCCATTGGCCTGGATTCTTTCTTGCTGAATCGGGATATAAACCGGAAGCCTTGATCCATACACTGAGTCTTAAGATATCACCGTCATGAATAGTTGCATCAAGTTGAGTTATCCGAGTACCAACCCATGCATCATGAGGTGCCCTGGTAATAGGGAGGTCAAATTTAAGAGAGTAACTACCAGAATGAGCAGCTTCATTAGTAACAACTGTATTTTCAAATCCCGAATTAAGGTTTCCGTCATTACCACCAATTGGAGGAAGCCAGTAATTCCAGAAAGTTGGGACGCCAACGCTGGTATTCCAATCCTGACCGGCCCAGCCGTTTCTACCATTTAAAATAAAATCATCGCCCCAAACAGTACCGGTAGCATTTTTACCGGCGACAAAGGCAATGATGGTTTTCCATGAATCTTTTGGAAGTACAACCTGTCCAATGGCACAGGTATCGGAGATCCAGCCGATGCTTGTTGCTACTGACTGGTCAATGGGAAGTTTTGTTGTTCCTATTAAGCCACCCGCAGAATCATAAAAAGTATAAGAGATGTACCATTTCTGATCATCTGATGTAGGGCTGACGTTAACGCCGGAGGTTTTAACAAAACCGCCCAATAAAATGTCAACATCCTTATTATTAATGGGTGACCATATATCGCACATGTTAGTAGAAACCCATGCTGCAGAATCCGAAGTTACAGCGGGTTTAACTATTTTTAATGAATGCCCCATATGTCTTGATTGATCGGTAGCCCATGAAAGGGTAGTGCCAGAGGGCATATTACCAATAGTCCAGTAAGCGGGGAGATTTGATTCAAACCCGCCATTCGAATTGATTTGACTTAACTGAGCGTAACCGGTATTCCATGTTCCAAGGCAGAGCCAGAGAACGGGAAGCAGTAACCAGTACAGTCTAACATTTTTTTTCATAAATCCTCCTAAGGAATTTGTTGTGTTGTTAATGAAATAAGTTAATTGTTCGGTGTAACCATGAATTTTATTATGTCTTTATTTTCTGAACTGTGAAATAAGTTTTCCATTTTGTCCTGTTTTAATTGAACAGGGTATGGATTAAATATCTCCACATTTATCTTTTTAGTAACAATAAGATCAATTGCCGACTGGAAAGTATAAGGGTTAAGAATAGAACTTTTCAGTGTTAGCTCTTTATGAAAGAAAGACTGCAAATAGATATTAATGACCGCTGAACTGTTCGCTAGTCCAAATATTACCACTTTTCCTCCTTTCACGGTGAGCTTTACCGCACTTTCCCCAGCAGCTTGATTCCCTACACACTCAATAACTGTATTCGCACCACCGGATGTAATATCCAATACTTTCTCTTCAGTATTTTCATCGAAAGGATTAAGCACATGATCCGCTTTTAATACAGTAGCCATATCTCTTTTAAATTGCAGGGGGTCAAGTACAATTACCTCAGAAGCTCCCCTTAACTGCGCAAGCTGAAGCATGATGAGACCAATAGTTCCGGCACCGATAATTATAACCTTTTCACCCGGAACAATTTCTGCCTGGTTAATTCCGTGAATGCAACAGGAGACCGGTTCAGCAAAGACTGATTTACTGAATGGGAAATCATTGGGCAAAAGATGAGCCTGCGTAATAGGTACCACAGAAAATTGAGACATACCACCATTAAGGGTAACACCGAGAGCTTTAAGGTTTGAGCATAGGTTGATTTTCCCTTTCCTACAGAATTCACAATACCCGCAATGGATATTGGGATTGATAGCTATTTTATCTCCTATCTTAAGTTTATCAAATTTGTTCCCAGCATCTATTATAATACCAGTATATTCATGCCCAAGGACAACGGGAATTTTAGCGGGTGCGTTCCCCTCGTATATATGGAAATCAGTACCGCATACTCCGCAGGCATCTACATGAACAAGAAGTTCATCCGGCTGAAGTTTGGGAATTCTTAATTCCTTCACTTCAATTTCATGCTGACCATTAAACCATAGAGCTTGCATTTATACCTAAAATAAATTCTGCACTAATGAGCCGGTATTAATAATATCGTTTTAAAGTTTCCTGCATATGTTATTCTCCTTCTTCATCGACAGAAGCCGGATTAGCAAACATTCAGGCAGGCATTGGAATCTTCAAAGTCAAATCCATAACAGAACCTCTATCTATTAACTCAACAGACACCAAAATTTTTTTCTTAGTAGCGTCTTTATTTTTAAGCAAATCTGCCATGAGTTTCATAACCTCAATGCCCATTTCATATTTTGGGACCCTGACGGATGAAAGAGGCGGATCGAGAGACAAGTCGGCTTCAACGTCATCAAAACCGATTACAGAAATATCATTTGGAATAGAAATCCCTTTCTCATTGAGAAACTGAACAACTCCAATTGCCATAGCGTCATTGCACGCGAAAATGGCAGTAATATCATTATTTATTTCAAGTAGTTTTTTAACAGCGTTATATCCGTTCTCGCGTGCAGTATAATTTTCATCAACAATATAATTCAGTTCAGAAAAATCGAGACCAGCATAGTCCATCGCCATTTTATAACCGCGGAAGCGATCATAAATACTTGGGTGACCGATGTCCCCGGCAATAAAGCCAATATTTTTGTGATTCTTTTTAATTAAGAACTGAGTGGCAGCCATGCCTCCGCTAATATTATCTATCAATACTACAGGGTATTCATTCGAAGGGGGATAAAAATCTACAAAAGCGATAGGGAGATTATATTTTTCAATCTGGCTTATAATAGATACCGGAACCTTCCCTGCTATAATAACACCGTCGACATTTTTCTCAAGAATAAATCTCGGTGGATGGTCTTTCACGTCATAGTTTGAAGGAATTGTAGTTAGGAGGATATAATACTCATAATTCCTAGCTTCAAACTCAGTACCGAGAAATATTCTGGTATAAAATGGTTCGGAACGGAGAAAGTGATCATCGGTCAGGATGAAACCGATGTTGCCAGTCTTTTGAGAAACGAGTCTACGTCCTGATCTTGATGGGTGATAGTTTAACTTTTTGATAGCCTTGTTGACACGCTTGCTTGTTTCAGCAGAGATTCTATTATGTTTATGAACCACTAATGAGACAGTTGCGATTGATACTTTTGCTTCTTTTGCTACATCTTTGATAGTTGACATAATTTGGGTTAAACGTTTAACTTATTTTAGTAAATTATTAATAATGAGTCAAGTAAAAAATGTTTATTTGTGATATTTTATCACAATATTTTGATCTATGTAGGTTAAACGTTCTATATTTTTATCAAATATTGCGAAGTCCTTCGGTATTTTTTCTTTATTATTGCTTTATGGTGGGAAAGTGAATAACTTTAACTTATTAGCTATTTCAAATCCCGATTTTATAAAATAATTGAAAACCATTTCCAGGTAGAATTATGGCTGAAGTAACATTAAAAAATATATCTAAAGTATTCGATGGGGGAAAACCGGCAGTAAAGAATGTAAATATTGAAATAAAGGATAAAGAATTTGTTGTACTCGTTGGTCCTTCCGGCTGTGGGAAATCTACTACTCTCCGAATGATTGCCGGACTTGAGGAAATAACAGAAGGGGAAATTTTTATTGATGGGAAAAGAGTCAATGACGTCTCCCCGAAGGATCGCGATATTGCCATGGTCTTCCAGAACTATGCTCTCTACCCGCATATGACAGTATTTGAAAATATGGCATTCGGATTGAAACTAAGGAAGTTTCCAAAGCAGGAAATTAAAGCCAGAGTTACTGATGCAGCCAAGATACTTGGACTAGAAGACTTTCTTCAAAGAAAGCCAAAAGCACTGTCAGGTGGACAAAGACAAAGAGTTGCAGTAGGACGCGCAATTGTTCGCAAACCCAAGGTATTTCTGTTCGATGAACCCCTTAGTAACCTCGACGCAAAACTTCGTGTGCAGATGAGAACTGAAATATCCAAGCTCCATAATTCACTTCAGGCTACTATGATCTATGTTACTCACGACCAGACCGAAGCAATGACTATGGGAGATAAAATAGTTGTTATGAAGGATGGTATTGTAAATCAGATTGATTCTCCACTCCAATTATATAACTATCCTTCAAATAAATTTGTAGCTGGATTTATAGGAAGTCCATCCATGAATTTTATTGAAGGGAAAATATTATCAGATAATGGCTTAAGTTTCAAGAGCCAAAAGGAGAGCTTAAATCTTGTATTAAATTCAAATTATGATAAAGAACTAAGTGGATATTTGGATAAAACGATTTGGCTTGGCATTCGCCCTGAGGATATTTATGACTCCGCTTCAACTAATATCAGACCTTCTTTCAATCAAAATGAAGTAAACCTTGAAGTAGTTGAGCCAATGGGGAATGAAATATTTCTATATTTTCCTATCGATGGTGTACAGTTCACAGCAAGAATTCCTGCTCGTGAAAAACCTCAACCCGGAACTAAACGATTATTATATTTTGATACCGATAAACTCCATTTCTTTGATACTGAATCAGAGATTTCAATATAAAAAACGTATTATAAAAGAGGCTTTTTTCTTGAACTATTCATGGTGCAGTTGAGGTTGGAATACAATGTCTCATAATGGTAAGGTCATTTTAGCCAGAGCTATTGGTGTACTGAGCCGTATCTGAGTCGCTCATCTCTCGTTCATCTCATACTCATCTATCGATCAAGTTATCAATATGAGACGCATATTTTGGGGCAAATTCTTATCTTTTGGAGGAGAGATTTCCTTTAACTCCTTCATAAGAAGTAAGATCAGCATTTATTGAACCAATTATTACTTTGGTTTTAACGCGGACGGGCATTTTTGCTTCATCATTGGTCATATAGATAATTATACTTCCTTCGTTTTTGAAAAGTCCACCTTCCTTAACAAGCGGTTCGACGATAATACATTCAAACTTTCCGGCGGGGACTTCGATAGTTTCTTTGCCAAGATATTTGACATCAAGGTCGTACACTTTATCCTTGTAGAAGTTCTGGAGGTTGAGTCTATCATTTACTTTCATTTTGGAAAAGTCCATAGTTCTTACGAAGTAAAAAGCAGACAGGATATCATTAACGTTTTTAGGAATGGCATACTCCCCTTCTGTAGTTTTT
>PLLW01000114.1 GCA_003141435.1 Ignavibacteriales bacterium | reverse complement strand
AATATTTTGCTATAAATTCAGCTCCATTCCATTGCTCGGGAAAAACTCGCGATGCTCAAACAGTTTCCCTCACTGCCATTCCATTACGCTGAATTTATTTAACGCAAAATATTTTAGGCCGTTAAATATGAACCAAATAAGAACATCCCCTAAATAAGAACACTCCCATTTATCAGATGTTAAATTTTATTCCCTGAGCAAGGGGGAGATCGGTACCATAATTTATTGTATTGGTTTGCCGGCGCATATAGGATTTCCAGGCATCGGAGCCAGATTCTCTGCCACCGCCGGTTTCTTTTTCACCGCCGAATGCGCCGCCAATCTCAGCACCGGAAGTTCCAATATTAACATTAGCGATTCCGCAGTCACTACCCCATGCTGAAAGGAACTGTTCAGCTTCCCTCATATTATTTGTGAATATTGCGGAAGATAATCCTTGTACAACACTATTATGAATCTGAATTGCGTTTTCAATATTGCCAGAATATTTTATTAAATATAGTATAGGAGCAAAGGTTTCCTCCTGCACTATTTCATAATGATTTTCCGCTACACAAATAGCAGGAACAACATAAGTGCCTGATTCATAGCCAGCGCCGTGCAGTACTTCGCCACCGAATAAAACTTTTCCTCCTTCTTTGCGGACCTTTTCAAGAGCTGCAGTAAATAATGAAACAGCCTTTTTATCAATTAAAGGACCTACATGGTTTTTTTCATCCAGAGGGTTGCCGATTTTTAATCCTTTGTAAGCATTGACCAGGGAATCTTTAACTTTATTGAAAATTGATTCATGAATGATGAGTCTTCTTGTGGAAGTACATCTTTGACCGCAGGTACCGACAGCACCAAATACAATTGCAGGCACAGCCATTTTTAAATCTGCTTCCGGGCTAATAATTATTCCATTATTTCCACCTAATTCCATAATAGACTTACCGAAGCGTCCAGCAACAATTTCCGCTGCATGTTTTCCAACTTTAGTTGAACCCGTGAGAGATACCAAAGGAACTCTTTTATCATGGAGCATCATTTCACCGATGGTGGATCCTTTTCCAATGATAAGGGAGAAAATACCTTCTGGCAGATTATTCTCTTTGATTACCTCGCCTATAATATTTTGGACAGCAATTGCTGAGAGAGGGACTTTAGAAGAAGGTTTCCAAAGTTCGACATCTCCGCAAACAGCAGCTAACATTGAATTCCATGCCCAAACCGCGACAGGGAAATTAAATGCGGAGACAATACCTACAATTCCTAAAGGGTGGTATTGATCGTACATACGATGGCTTGGTCGTTCGGATTGCATTGTGAATCCATAAAGCTGACGGGATTGTCCAAGCGCAAAATCACAGATATCGATCATTTCCTGGACTTCGCCTAAGCCTTCCTGAAGAGACTTACCCATTTCATAAGAAACCAAAGTGCCGAGGGGTTGTTTATATTCTCTTAATTTCAGACCTATCTGCCTGACAATTTCGCCTCTTTTGGGGGCAGGTATTTTTCTCCAGTGAATGAAGGACTCCAGTCCCATTTGAATTATTTTTTCGTAATCTTCAGGAGAAGACTGATATACTGAAGCAATATATTTTCCATCTGCAGGAGAATAAATTTCCAATTCTCCCTGATCTTTAGTTTTAAACCATTTAGTGCCGGTAGAGGCACCAAAATTATGATCTTTAATGCCAAGTTTCTTCAAAAATTCCATTATTTGTCCTTTTTTAAGGTGTTTTGGGGTATAATTATCATTAGTACGAATTTACCACTTTTTACTAAAAAATGCATTGCAAAAGGGATAATAAATAATTACATTACACATAATTAAATATGAACACGATAATGTTACGCAGACATTTCCTCAAAATATCCGGCTTAAAGACCCTCAGAAGCTATCTTAGCTCTCGCTTCGAAAACGTGTTCTAAATTTCATCTTCACACTGTATTCACTTTAATATTTTTTTAACCTTAAATTCCCTGGAGTTTATATGGGTATTAATTTCAATCGAGAAGATGATATAATGCATTTAGAATCTATAAAAATATCTCCTGAAAATGTTCACGAATCACTAAGAAAGCACATGCTTATAGACGGATTCGATTTTGTACTTGATCTTGAAAAGAGTCAGGGTTCAATTATAGTAGATCAGAGAAACGGAGATAATTATATAGATTTATTTACATTTTTTGCTTCTTCCCCACTGGGAATGAACCATCCCAAGATGCTATCGGACGAGATTAAAAATGAGCTGTCAATAGCAAGTATTAACAAACCTTCAAATTCTGATATATATACTTCAAATATGGCAGAGTTCGTGGAGACGTTTGCCCGAATAGCCAAGCCGGATTTTATGAAATATCTTTTCTTTGTTTCCGGCGGGACACTGGCAGTAGAGAACGGACTAAAGGTTGCGTTTGACTGGAAGGTAAGAAAGAACTTCCAGAAAGGTTATACTGAAGAAAAGGGACATAAGGTGCTTCATTTCAAGGAAGCTTTTCACGGGAGGAGCGGATATACGCTTTCTTTAACAAACACAGAGCCGAACAAGATAAAACACTTTCCAAAGTTTGATTGGCCAAGAGTTACTAATCCTAAAATTACGTTCCCTATTATTGATAACCTTGCAAGCATTAAGAAGCTTGAGGAGAAAGCAATAGACGAGATCTACCGGGCAATCAAAACAAACAAAGATGATATTGCAGTTTTGATATTAGAGCCAATCCAGGGGGAAGGCGGGGATAATTTCTTCAGGAAAGAATTTCATGAAAAGCTGAGGGATATTGCGAATGAGAATGAGATACTAATGATGTATGATGAAGTTCAAACGGGATTTGGATTAACAGGAAAGTTCTGGGCATTTGAACATTATGTAAAACCGGATATAGTTGCATTCGGTAAAAAAGCGCAGGTATGCGGGATTATGGTTTCAGACAGAATTGATGAAGTAGATGATCACTGTTTTGTTAAATCGAGCAGGATAAATTCAACATGGGGATCTGACCTTGTTGATATGGTTAGGGGTAAGCATTATCTTAACATAATTGAGGAAGAAGAGCTTGTTGAGAATTCGAGAGTAATGGGGCATTTTTTACTTGAGAATCTACTTAGTTTGCAGAAAGAGTTCCCATCTTTAGTAAGCAATGCGCGTGGATTGGGGCTAATGTGCTCATTCGATTTTCCGAATGCTAAATTAAGAAATCAGTTCAAGGAAATGTGCTACAAAGAAAAAGTGTTGATATTAGGATGCGGAGAAAAGTCGATCAGGTTCAGACCTGCATTAAATATTTCGCAGGATATTCTTGAAAAAGGTTTGCAAGTTATCAAAAATGTTCTTTATTTAATGATGTCGATTTAATAATTAATTAACTACTTGCTGATACCGGCTCCACAGAGGAGCCGGTATCATTTTAAATTTAATGGACAATAAGCTTTTCATTGTAAGTACTCCCATTGGAAATCTGAAGGATATAACTTTCAGAGCAATTGAGATATTGAAGGAAGTAAACTTAATTGCCTGCGAAGACACAAGGGTTGCCTCAATTCTGCTTAATCATTACGAGATTAAAAAAGAACTTATATCATTAAATGCCGTAAATGAAACTCACAGGATAGAGAATATCCTTAGTAGAATTGAAGAGGGAGATTCATGCGCATTGATTTCCGACGCGGGTACACCGGGAATATCCGATCCGGGAGTACGGCTTATTTCTGCGGCTATTGAAAGAGGAATAGATGTAGTACCTATTCCGGGAGCTTCTGCATTAATTACAGCTTTAACTATAAGCGGACTGCCGACGAACAGTTTTGTTTTTGAGGGATTTATACCGCAGAAAAAGGGAAGGCAGAAAAAGCTGGATCAATTGAGTCAAGAAGAAAGAACAATTGTTTTATATGAATCGACATATCGTATCGAAAAACTTCTTAATGAATTGAATGAGCATATGCCTGAACGTCTTGTTGTGGTATGCAGGGAGTTAACCAAGAAATTTGAAGAGACGTGGAGGGGAACACCTGCTGAGATTCTAGCTTCATTTGGGGAGAAGGTGAACAAGGGAGAGTATGTTGTGGTAATTGCGCCGAAGGAGTGGGAGGTAAGGTCATCCTAAAGGATAAAGATTTTGATAAGCCCTATACCCTCTGGATATTTAAATACCACCAGTTTGAGTTTTGAAGATGAATTTTATTTAAGCAGAACCATCTTTTTAACGGAAGTAAAGCTGCCAGAGATTAACCTGTAGAAATAGACTCCCGATACGAGATTAAATTTAGCTGCATTAAAATCCAATGTGTATTCGCCAGGGTGTTTTTCTTCATTCAGAAGAACGGCCACTTCTTTTCCGAGAATGTTATAAACTTTTATTGTTACCAAAGTATTTGTATTAACAGAATATCTTATTTTGGTTGAAGGGTTAAAGGGATTGGGATAATTCTGATCAAGCCTGAAATTGTTGACGATATAAGGAAAATCCTTAATGCCGGTTACAATGGAGTTAGGGAAATTTGATTGATAATATTTTATAATATTAGAGGCGTAACCTTTAGCAACTGTAATAGAATTCAAAGCATCAGCTCCCCTGCCTACAATATCAGCGATAATAATATCAACAGGTTTATTCTTTTCTAATTTAAAGGGACCAACATTAACAAGATCTCTTTGATCCAATGGATCTATATTTATCCACCCTGTTTGGGTTAGCGGATCACCCGAATAAAGGAAAAGAGGATTAACATTTGTACAATTTACCCCTCCCAGGACTTGTCCCCTAATCCATGTACAAGGATCGAACAGACTCCCATCAGACACATCTCTACCTGTCAAACAATACCTAGCTTGAAACCTGTTTTGGGGTGATATTGTTTTAAAGTACGAATTAGCAGAGGACATACTTAAGTTTTTAGCTCCCGGGTAAATTGTTTTTCCGATTAATGGTCCATTGAAACTTAAAGCGGAATCCAGAGGAATGTCACCAGGATCGTAGATGCCGTTACCGTTAACATCAGTAAATGAAATTCCGGGTATGTAGGAAACGGGTCCCTGTAAAAGAGTTGTAAACTCTGCAGGTGGATTTGGTCCCCATTTTGCACTTATGTTATTTTTATCATGATACGTGTATGCTGAATTCAGAAGAGTATCGCATCCATCAAGATCGGACATACCATTATCCCCGATATCGACATCATAGACAGTACCGAAATAAACCGAGTCCATAACATCAGCAACGGTACCTCTATTTATTAATCTGTACCTAACAAAGATGACATTATTAAGATCTGCGGAATCTTTTTGTGCAAACACGGTTTGCTGAATATCTATCCCCTGAGGATTAACATCAGGATAGACCCTTTGTGCGGCAGGTACTCCATCATTAAAAACACACCAAGCTGTAATATCACCAAGAAAATCAGGTCTATCTTCATTAGGATCCCATTGACCATTACCGTTAAGATCGACGGGATTGTAAATACCATCTTTGTCTCCATCATAAAAAGAAGCACCCTGAGAGACTGCATCTTTCCAGTTCTGCCATGATTGACTGAAAGGAGAATCACTAGCCCTGACAACGTAAAGAATATTTTTAGGATCCTGGGGGATTGTTCCTACTGTTCCAGGGACATAATCAGAGATCCGTTCTGAAGAAAAATTACCGTTAGCCCAAAGGAATCCATTTGATATTCCCGACAAATAAAAACCACCGCTGAACATTACAATATTGCCATCATATTTACCACCTTCAATTGTCTGCCCAGAGATAAGCTGATCCGCTAAACCGCCAATATTATTTATCGGCAGTTTGAATCTATTAACATCAATAAGAACTGAATCAGTTGAACCGTAGACTTGTGGAAATTTGGACATTTGCCCATAGGTTACAGGGTAGATAAAAAGTAAGAGAACAGAAAGAAATTTTAGGATAATCCACAGAACCGATTTGTTGTTCATATTAATATCCCGGGCTAATTTTAGGACTATGTTTATTAAAGGTAATTAATAATTACATAAATCTCAATAATGCGATTTTAATTCACTCAGTGAACTTTGACTCTTAGAGGGATGGTTAAAAATAGGGGCGGATACGGAATTCGGCACCAACTTTCTGTTCTGCGATAATTCTTGCCTTTTCGAGATTTATATTTCCGACAGATACGACAGTCATTACAACCTTTTCGACAAAGGGTTTGGCGCTCCTAGCAAAGTTTATCATTTCATTGAAGAACGAGGAATCGAGGCGCATAATTTCTGAGTATCCCCGAGGATCGACAGCATTCAAACTAATTGAGACAATATCAATGAGGTGACTAAGTTCCGGGGTGATATCTTTTTTATTTATATAACTGCCATGACCATTTGTATTTAATCTGGTTCTACCGCCATTATCCTTAACATACTTTGCGATTTTTTTTACAACATCCCAGCGGATAGTAGGCTCGCCAAAACCACAGAAGACAATTTCATCATATACTTTAGGATCGCCAATCTCGCTGATATAAATTTCGGCGGGGGGCTCTTCACTTTTAGTCATGGCGAGGTTATAGCCAGCGACGAGTGGTTCAGTTTTTCTTTTGCAGAAGACACAGTCAGCGTTGCACCTATTTGTAACATTGATGTACAACGAATTAGCAATCTTATATGTAAAGACAGTATCGGATTTTGCACCAATGCCGAATAACTTAAACGCATTGAATGAAGTTATCTTGCCGACTTCCTGAACAGAAAGTTTATGGAGTTCGGCAAGTTTTTCCGCAACGAGTTTTACATGAGCTGGTTCATTTCTTTTCCCCCTGAAAGGAACAGGGGTCATAAAAGGAGAATCGGTTTCGAGAAGAATATGATCGAGACTAATATTGGAAGCAACTTCCCTGAGATTGTCCATTTTGTTAAATGTAATATTGCCTGTAAAAGAAAGGAAGTGATGCATCTGAATTAAATCCTTTGCGTTCTGAAGAGTGCTGCTGTAGCAATGAAGCTGGGCTTTCAAACCTGTACCTGCGTAGGAAGAAATAATATTCATCATATCTTCATCGGCATTCCTGTTATGAATTATTACGGGAAGATTTCTTGAGAGAGCAAAATCAAGCTGAGCTTTAAAGGCTTCTATTTGTTTTTCTTTGGGGGAGAAATCGTAGAAATAATCCAATCCGATTTCACCGATGGCAAGGATCTTTTTGTGGTTAGATAATTTTTCAATTGTGTTAAGGAGCGAAGGAGTCCAGTCCTTAGTTTCATGCGGATGAATTCCAACTGCGCCATAGATAAAATCATATTTATCGATAAGGTCAAGAACCTTTTTTGAAGATTCAATATCAGTTGCAGGAACGATGATATAATCAACTTCAGCGGATTTTGCATTTTCAATTACTGTATCAAGGTCATCATTGTAGTCTGCGGAGAATAGATGACAATGAGAATCGACGAACATATTAAACTCCTTACAGATCGGTTACTTTGATAATTTCCGGAAAATAGAAGAAATTCTTTCAGGTGTTAAATTACCAAAATATTCATCATGGGGAAAATACAAAAAGAGAAATATCAGGAGATGGATTAAATGTTTTATTGCAAATTGGCTGAAAGGAATATTCTCTAATTTGATAAACCCTTCAATTATGCTATTAATCAAATATTAGCAGAAAGATCTAGTAGAATTTATGGAATAAGAGGCACTAATCTATAACACATCATAGTGTTGTGATAATAAACACTATAAAAGTTTTGAATTACTAATATCTCAACAGTGATAAATTATCAATAGTGGTTTCTTAAATATCAGAAAATACAGACACATGCTCACTCAATTCATTGAATAATTCAACATGTTTTATAATTCATAGATGGAACACAAATTGCTTGAAGCAAAGCGTATTCTATCATTATAATGGAATTATATATATATATGAAAAAATTCAATTACTTTTGGGTTCTCGTGCTTATGGCACTATCTTCGGTTAGTTTTGCCGCACCGCGCGGGGCAATACAGACCAAAGCAGTTACACCGAATACACTTAGCCAATTTACGACTAATTCGATTTCGAACGGATTACCGACTGTTGCTAAGGGAACGTATTCATATTTAGCACCATTTAATTTTGGTGATACATCAACTATTTCGAGTGTTGTTTGGACATTTCTTTCGAAGCCTACCGGATCAAAGGCTACCCTGACAACTCTTGCAAACAAATGGGGAATATTTTTAGCTGACACTAACGGTACATATGTTGTTAACCTGCACATGGTTACCTCTACCGGCAGCCATGATACTTCTATCACAATTACATCATCTTATTATGTAGGCGTTGGAAATTTCTCGGGAGTTGCAGCTATTTGGCCACAATGTATGTCATGCCATTCTAACTATCCTGAATTTGTAACAATTTTTAATACATGGCAGACAACACCACATGCTTTAATATTCCAGCAGCAGTTAGTAACAGGTACTTATAAGGTAAGTTGCATTGCCTGCCATACAACCGGTTCAGACAATCATTTAGTAGTGAACAATGGAGGTTTTGATGATGTAGCCAAGCAGTTGGGCTGGACATTTGCATCGACTACCGGACAATGGGATACAATAAAAAATAAATATCCAGGTCTTGTTAATTATGCTACAATAGGATGTGAAAATTGCCATGGAGCAGGCAAGGAACATGGTTCTACCGGTTTAGTTGAAAAAATTGCTGTTACTTTAGATGCCGGTCTTTGCCAGTCATGCCATGATGCTCCACCGCACCATGATAAAGGCACATTATGGAATGCATCTATGCATTCAACTGCTGTATGGAATAGCAGTTTTGCCAAGAACATTACGACAACTACCTATTCGATAGCAACTGATTGCATGAGATGTCATGATGGTCAAGGTTTCATTGACTTTACTAAGGGATTACCGACAGACGGATCAAAATGGATATCAGCCAGTCATACAGTTATCACCTGCCAGGCATGCCATGATCCCCATGTAGATGTTCCCGGAACATATCATTTACGTAATGAACCAGCTTCTTCAGACACATTGGGCAATGGTTACAATTATGGTAATTTTGGTGGGTTAGGTCATATTTGCTTAAATTGCCACAAAGCAAGAAGAGACAATGTTTCTTATACTGCTACAGGTACAGTCAACTCACAATGGGGTCCTCACCATAACCCACAAGGCGACAACATTTTGGGTTTGAATGCAGCTCAATTTGGAACGCAACCATATGTTTCAGGCGGACATAAGGACGCGATTACAAATGCATGCGTTGATTGTCATATGGCTTCAACTGCTACTACCGATTCATTATATAAATATCAGGTTGGTGGTCATTCGACCAATATGCACTATTCAGGTTTAACAAGCATAGGAACTACTGTAAGTTATGATAATACTGTTGGCTGCACAAACTGCCATGGTCCAAGCAAGACACAATTCAATCAATGGCAAGCAGCTATGGATTATGACGGTAATGGTGTTGCTGAAGATATTCAAACCGAAGTTAAGGGTTGTTTAAACAAATTATATCATCAATTTCCTTTAAATTCTGATACAACTCTCAACTATGCCCTTATTAATACAACAACTCTGAGAAAAGCCTATTGGAACTATCAATTGATTCTTAATGACGGCAGTTATGGTATGCATAATGCGAAATTTGCATTTGATGTTCTTACTAAAACTATTGCTGCTATGGGCGGTTCGGTACCTGTTGAATTACTTTCATTCGATGTTGCTGTTGAAAGCAATTTAGCCAAGTTATCCTGGATGACAGCAACTGAAATAAATAATAAAGGTTTTGATATAGAAAAGCTAAGTGGAAAAACATGGGCTACGACCGCCTTCGTCCCTGGCAGAGGAACAACTACTGAAGTTGCCAACTACAACTATTCAGATAAATTAAATGGTAGTGGTTCATACTCATATAGATTAAAACAGATCGACTTTAGCGGAAAAGTATCATATTCCAAACAAGTTGATGTCAGCTACGATGGTCCTAGCGCTTATTCTTTATCACAGAACTATCCTAATCCGTTCAATCCAAGTACAACAATCAAATTTGCATTACCTTTTGACAGTAATGTTAAATTAACAATTTACAATATTACGGGACAGGTAGTGAAAGTATTAACTAACGGAATGCTGGGTGCAGGAAACCATAATGTGGTTTTCAACTTTAACGAATCCGGAGTTAATTTAGCTTCGGGAATTTACTTTTATACATTAGAAGCATCGGCAACTAATAGCAACAGCACATTCCGTGAGACAAAGAAAATGGTTTTAATGAAGTAAGACTTCAGATAATATCTTAATACAAACCCGGTAGATACCGGGTTTTTTTATTTAATGAAATCCAGGAACGAAAATCAAGTATTATAGACGGTTTCTTCATTTTTAACCTAAAAAAATTTCAAAATTTATCTATATTAGTGTCTTAAAATTATTATTACATGATGAGCAACGAAGAGCTAAACGATCGAGAAAAGAATATCCTCAGGTTTATTATACAGCAGTTCATATTGACTGCTAATCCTGTAGGATCAAGGAATATTACCAAGAGGTATGATATAGGGTTTTCGCCTGCCACGGTGAGAAACATTATGTCTGATCTTGAAGATTCCGGATTCATAGACCATCCACATACTTCTGCAGGGCGGATACCAACAGACAAGGGGTACCGATTCTACGTGGATTCTTTAATGGATGTTCAAAAATTACATAGTTCGGAGATCGGACTCATTAATAAAAGCCTGGAGACAAACTTAAATGAAACAGATGAACTACTGAAAATTGCCTCAAATCTTTTAAGCAGCATTACGCACCAGATTGCTTGTGTAACTTATCCTAAACTTGAAAGTGGAATTTTTGAAAAGATCCAAATTATCCAGCTAACTAGTTCAAGAATACTGGTTGTTATAACTATAAAATCGGGGATAGTAAAGACCATTACACTTGAGTTGAATTCTGATCTAAAGACAACCCAGCTAGGTCCTGTTCAGCAGCTTCTGAATGAGAGATTGAGCGGATTAAGTCTGAAGGAAATAAGGGAGACATTCAAGGAAAGATTCAAAGACTTTGAAGAAGATCAGCATCCGATAATCAGACTTTTTGTAGATTCCGTTGATAAGATATTTAAGGATGACACCAGGGGGGAAAGGGCTTTAATTACGGGAGCTAAAAATGTTATACGACAACCAGAATTTGAGAACCCAGAAAGCTTCCAGAGTGTAATTGAGCTGATTGAAGATCAAGATATTATCATCCATTTATTAGAAAAGTCAGGGGAGAATGAGCAAGTATATATTTCTATTGGCAGCGAGAATGAGAATGAGAAACTGAATGAATATAGTTTTATAAGCAAAAAATACCAGCTAGGGGAAATTTCGGGAACATTAGGAATAGTTGGACCAAAGAGGATGGAGTATTCGAAAGTGGTTGCAATTGTGGACTACATTGCAAAGATGATATCTGAAATATTAAAAAATGAAAAGTAAAGGAGTGGTCAAATGGCGCATAAGGAAAGAAATAAAGAAGCAAAATCAAGTGAGAATGTTAATAAAGATGAGGATGAAATAACCAACAACCTTTCAATAGAAGAGAGCAATCATGAGAAAATTCAGTTGCTTGAAAATGAAGTCGAAGAGCTGAAAGATAAAGTTCTAAGAAAGTCAGCAGAGTTTGAGAATTATAAAAGAAGAACAGAAAACGACCAACTAAATTTATTAACATATGCTGCCGAATCATTCATCAGCAAACTTCTGCCAATTATAGATGATTTTGAGAGATCGATGAAGCATATAGATGGTACGAACGACATTGATTCAGTGAAAGAAGGTATGGGTTTGATTTACGATAAATTTGTTAAATTACTTGATGAACAAGGCATAAAGAAAATTGAGAGTAAGGGCAAACCTTTTGATGTTAACTATCATGAAGCCGTAATGCAGCAAAAGGCGGAAGATGTTCCCCCCCATACTGTTATTGAAGAACTTGAATGCGGATATCTGTATAAAGATAAAGTTATAAGGCATGCCAAGGTAATCGTAAGTGAAGATAATTAACAATTAATACAGATAACTAATAAATGACAAAAAGAGACTATTACGAAATTCTGGGTGTGTCGAAGAATGCCACCAAAGATGAATTTAAAAAAGCCTATCGAAAGCTTGCGATGCAATATCATCCGGACAGAAATCCTGACGATAAGGAATCCGAAGAAAAATTTAAGGAAGCGGCTGAGGCCTATGAAATATTAAGTGATGATGATAAAAAGGCTCGGTATGACAGGTTCGGTCATGAAGGAGTAAAGGGTTCAGGATTCGGCTCACAGGGATTTACAGATGTTAATGATATATTCTCCCATTTTTCGGATATATTCGGCGGTTCTGGAATTTTTGATGATTTTTTCGGCGGCAACCAGAGATCAAGAGGAAGAAGGAAAAGTGGTGGTACCCCCGGATCGGATTTAAGAGTTACATTAAAACTTACACTTGAGGAAATTTCGTCAGGGACTTCTAAAAAGATTAAGCTAAAAAAATATATCAAATGCGACATTTGCAATGGAACCGGCGCTGATGGGGCGACTTCCACAAAGCAATGCACACAATGCCATGGTACAGGAGAAGTAAAAACTGTTTCCAGATCGGTGTTTGGACAATTTGTAAATATAGCTACATGCCCAACCTGCAATGGTGAAGGAACAATAGTAGACAAACCGTGCAAGAAATGTTTAGGAGAGGGGAGAATTCAAGATGAAACAACAGTAACCATTCAGGTACCTCCCGGAGTTTTTAATGAAAGTTACATGACTATGAGGGAAGAAGGTCATGCAGGAAAAAGAGGAGGACACAACGGTGACCTTCAGGTTGTTTTTAATGAAATTCCACATGAATATTTTGTGAGAGACGGTGATGATATTGTTTATGATTTATTTATAAGTTTTCCTGAAGCAGTTTTAGGAACAGATGTTGAGGTACCCACCCTAACCGGTAAGGCAAGATTGAAGATTGATCCAGGAACTCCCTTCGGCAAATTCCTTAAGATGAGCAACAAAGGAATTAAGCATCTCAACCAAGGGGGATATGGCGACCAGATAGTTAGAATAAATATTCATGTACCCAAAAAGGTAAATTCAAAAGAGAAAGATCTACTAAAAGAAATATCCGAATTACCAAGTTTCAAAGCTAATAACAAGCAGGATGAAAAGAATTTCTTTAAGAGATTCGGCTTATAAATACTTAATTATAAATTTATATGTTTAAGAAACTATCCGTTAAAATCGGATTTACAGAAACAGAAATAAAAGTATTATTATTTTTACTTGCCTTGTTCCTAGCAGGATTTACATACATTAAATTTATAAAGGGCGGAACTGAAGCCACCTACAAAGATTTCGATTATTCAAAAGAAGAAAGTTCATTATTGAAATCCGAACAGGGGGATTCTATTGATGAAGCATTAATACTGGGAGACAAAGACTCTGTCAGGAAGCAAGTGCTGGAATTAAAAGATAAGCCTTATGAAACGATTACAAAGAAAGAACCTGCCGAAAAAAGTATCAACTTAAATACAGCATCGAAGGAAGAGTTAATGAAAATATCCGGAATAGGGAATAAAACTGCCGAAAATATATTTTCTTATAGGGAAAAGAACGGAAAGTTCAAGGCAATTGATGAATTGATGAATGTAAAGGGTATTGGGGAAGCAAAATATGCAAAATTTAAGAAATATCTTTTTATAAAATAAAGTGGCAAGAGTAGAATTAGTATATTATTTTAAGTTAGCTAACCCAAGATTTTTAGATATGCTTTTAAGGAGTATTTTAATTTATGAATTCGTTTGAAAATCATGCAGGATTTAACATATCCTCTTCCAGACTTCAAGTAGTGGAAATAAATTTTAAATCGGATCAGTTTCAGCTCGTAAATGTGGATGAAGCATATTTTAACGAAAACCTTAATTTAGGGTATGATAAAGAAACTAAAATAAATAGTCTGTTACAAAGCGCATATAATGAGCTTATTATAAGAAAACCTCTTAAATGTAATTTTGTTTCATTTACACTTCCCCTTGATTTATTTCAGATAATGCAGGTTCCATATGATAATACATTGCTGAACCAAGACCTGATTGAAGAATTCAGATGGGAATATTCCATATTGTATCCTAATCTTCCGATTAATGATCTGGTAATTCAGTATATGGAGATAGACAAGAATAAAATAAATGAAGCCGGAACAGCAATTGTAATTGCCTTACCCAGAAGGTTCCTCCAAATAATTCACAACTTCTGTGCGAATAATAAGCTAAAGATCAGATTTATAGATAATGCACACATTGCATCGGATCGTTCACTCTTTGCAAGTAATATTCTAATAGATAAAGGATTGATCTTAAGTGTCTATTTCAGCGACAATAACCTTTCTATAATTTTTTCATATGACAGCAAACCCGTATATTTTAAGATTATACCATTAAATGATGCGGGGCAAATAACATCTATTTTACTGGATGAAATAAATAATAACCGCTATATAAAAGTAAATAAGGGTTTTATTGAAAACGCTTTTATAGCCGGGGAAGATGTTTCTATTTCCTTAACAAAAAGCTTAAGTAATGCAACAGGATTAAATTTTAATTTTTTTAATCCATTCGAAAAGATCAATCCCGAAACAAATCTTTATCAGAATAGGTGCTACGTTGAAAAACATAATTCATTCTCCCCTGCCGCAGGGATTGCTTTAAGACTTGCCTAATAATGAGAATGAGAATTATTTCGGGCAGATTTAAGGGACGTTTTATTAAAGTGCCCGACTCCAAACTAATCAGACCAACAACTGACAGAGTAAGGGAAACTCTTTTTAACCTTCTGAATAACAAAATTGATTTTAGCGGAATAAAAGTACTTGATATATATGCGGGTTCCGGTTCATTGGGGTTAGAATGCATGAGTAGGGGTGCAGATGAAATTCATTTTGTTGAAAAGAACTTTCCTATTTATAAAAACCTGCAGGAAAACATAAACTCACTGGGTATAGAAGCCGGATGCAGTATTTTCAAAATGGATGCTTTAAGGTTTTCACAGATTTCGGATCATGATAAATACGATCTTATACTGGCAGATCCCCCCTTTTTCAAAGATGATATATATAGAGTGGTGGAGAATCTTAAAAGTAATAAATATTTAAATGATCCAGGACTTATAATAATTGAACGTTCAATACAGACTAAAGAAATGGATATTACGAATCTTGGAACCGAACCATTTAAGATAATCGGGGATACCTGCCTGTATGAAATATAAGTTGTGCAATGATTTTATTTTGAAAGATAACAAGTAAATAGACCAGTTTTTTAATAATTTTGTTTTAACAGTTATTAAGAGAGAGCTAAATGAGGAAAGTATTATACCCCGGAACATTTGACCCAGTTACTAATGGACATATAGATATCATTCAAAGGGCATGCGATCTATTTGACAAAGTAGTTGTTACAGTCGCAATAAATCCAACCAAGACTCCTCTCTTTTCTGTCAAGGAAAGAATCAAATTTATAGCTGATAGTGTACAGGATTTTCCAAAGGTCTCAGTAGATTCATTTGATGGACTTGTTGTTGATCATGCTAAAAATATAGGTGCTATTGGTATAATACGAGGACTAAGGGCGATGAGTGATTTTGAATACGAATTCCAAATGGCACTTATGAACAGGAAGCTTGCAAAAAAAATAAACACGGTCTTTTTAATGCCTCACGAGAAGTATACTTATTTAAATTCCTCAATTATAAGAAACCTGGCAAGTTTCAATAGTGATGTAAGTGATTTTGTTCCTCCTATTGTCCAGGAAGCGTTAAAGATAAAATTCCGAAAGTAATGGGGTCTTGAAGTAAAAAGCCGCCCAAATAGGCGGCTTTTTATTTAACAGAATTTAGATTATAGGATTACTTATGATCTTTTTCATGCCCTAATTTTTTAACAGCCTCAATTGCCTGGGGGTTTTCTGGATCTAAAACAAGCACTTTCTGGAAGTAATTTTTGGCGGTTGGAATATCATTCTGAAGATAATGATAATATCCAAGATAGGAATAAGCTTCCACTATTTCTTTTTTATATTTAGCTGTATCATTTTCAATCAAAGTGAGTAATTTTTCGTAAAATGGTTTAGCTAACCCTTTTTCAGAAGTAGGATCCATACTCGCTTTAACTCTTGCTCTAAACAGGTAACCTGTTGGCAAATCCGGTTTAGATTTAACAAGCATGGCGAACGAAGTATCAGCTTCCACAAATTTTTTATTAAAATAATAAGCCCTACCCAGATCAAAATATTCTTGGGCATTAAGATTCCCTGCCTTTTTCAGTTTGATATTATATTCTTCCACAACATTGTCCCATTTTTTCCCTTTGAAATACAAAACAGCCATGTTTCCATATAGGTCAACCCTAGAAGTATCCATATTCGAAGCTTTTTGAAGTTGTATAATAGCTAATGAATCCTGTCCAGTCTTTGTAAGAAGTTTTGCATAATATTCATAATCTGAAATCAGTATATCACTGTCTTTGGCAGCAGAGAAATATTTAGAAAATACCGGGATACCATTCTTATCGTCATTCAACTCTGAGTAGGAATATGCCAGTAAATGCATCATATATAAATTATGGGGATCATCCTTTAAAGAAGTATTGATAAGATCAGCAGCTGTTTTATAGTCTTTGCTTTTATATACATAATTGATAAGTCTTTTCTGATTTTCAGATGTATTTTCTGATAGCTCAATATACTTTTTCCAGTTATCAATTGACTGATCATATTTATGCAAGCTATACATAAGTTCTGCCATCCCTTTATAAGCTACAGAATAATCCGGTTCTACCTTCATAGCCTGCTGATAAGAAAGTTCAGCTTCACCATAATTTTTAATGACCTCAAAGATTTTACCTATACCGACAAAAGCCTCAGCTGATGAATCTATATCAATTGCTTTCTTGTAATTCTCAACAGCAGCACTCCCATTATTTTCAATATTATACATGTCTCCTAAAAGGATAAAATTCATTTTATCTTTCTTTTTATTTTTTTTAGTAGCAGCTATAGCCAGGTCGAGAATGTCCTTAGCCTTAATAGACAAGTCTCTTCCTGCATTGATATATGCATTGGCTACTGCTTGAAGGACTTTGACATCTTTTTCATCAGCAATTTTAAGCGCTTCATCAATATTATTATCGCCCTCAGAAATATTTTTCGCATTATAAAAAACTTTAGCACGACCAGCATAATTTAAACCAAAATCCGGTTTAATCTGAATGCCATTCTGGTAAGCTAATTTAGCAGAATCAATGTCCCCTTTTCCGAAATAAGTCTCACCAAGATAATACCATGCTTCAGGGTTGTTATTTTGAATTGCTAATGATCTAAAAATCTGCACGGCTTTTGTAAAACTTTCATTTTTAAGAAGTTTTTTCCCATCGTCAATGGACTGTGCATACGAAAATGAACATATATATATAAGCGATATTATAACAAAAGTAAGATGATATATTTTTCTAGGCATAATCTTTAGTAGTTCCTATTTAGTTATATTAATATTATTATTGCGTAATTCCACAAGCCGAACAGGCTGCGAGGCAGGCACAAGTCCTGATTTCAATATTATACGCTGACCTTTATCTGATGCTACGAAACTCGCAAATCCGGTACCCAAACCAGCCCTGGCTTCACGGCTAATTATATATACCGTCCTCCACAGAGGATAATATTTTGTAGCAATATAGGCCTGGTAGGGTTTATAATACTCCCCTCTTCCTTCTGAAGAATCAGGGGGTGATATTTCAACTACCCTCACCTTATTAACAAAAGACATAAGAGTTGAATCTCTTCTATCGCTTACCCAAGAAACGCCTAAAACACCTAAGGCATTTCTGTTTTTTGAAACATAATCTATCACTGCTTCACTTGAATTAGAGGCAGAGCTGTTCTTTGAAAGATTTTTATTACCGACATAATCTTTTAAAAATCTTAATGTTCCGGAATTATTATTATCAAAAATAATTTGTATAGGTGTATTACCAGACTTTGGATTCAATTGTTTCCAGGTACTTATTTCTCCGGTTATTATTTTTTTTACCTGGTCGTCAGTAAACTGAGTATCTGGATTACTATTATTAGTTACGAATGCAACAGCGTCATAAGCAATTTTAGTAATGCGAGGAAAAAGTTTGTTATCTTCAAAATGCTTTTTCTCCTGTTGGGTCAACTCCCTTGTAACTATAATCAGTCTTGCACTGTCATCAACCAAATCCTGAAAAGCATTTCCTTCAGATTTATAGGACACACTTATATTGGCATACTTATAAATACTTTGAAATGTACTTATTTCAGTATCAATAATAGGTTTAAATGTCTCATCCGCAGAAATGCTAATTTTGCCGGAAGTAGGAGTATCGTCAGGTTCCCCGTTCTGATTCTGGTTACAATCAATATCAGCAAAGAGACAGATAATACAGATAAACCAGTTTATATAATTAACTTTCATCATCTTCTTCTTCCTTTTCGTCTCTCTTTAGAGATTGATATAATCTGAAAGCCCCATATGCAATTGCTATAATTCCGAAAAGTCTTACCCAAGAAGGAGAGGCGGCAGAGACCACAAAAAAGATACCTGCCGCAAAGTATAATAATGATCTTACAATCCCGATTATTTTGCCAGTATCCACAAAAGGAATACTACCCTTGTAGTTTGAAAACTATCGGAATAGAAATCCTAACATTAACAGGATGACCATTTTGTCTACCAGGTTTCCAGTTAGGCATTGATCTAACAACTCTTACAGCTTCCTCATCACATCCAGCACCAATACCTTTTTGCACAGTTACATCAGATACTTTACCATCTGTTCTTACAACAAATTGTATATATAACTTACCTTCCACGCCGGCACGTTTTGCAATTTCAGGATAAACAATCTGTTTACCTACAAAAGAATAAAGCGCTTCGTCACCACCGGGAAATGTGGGCATTTCTTCAACATAAGTAAATACCTGTGCCTCCTCGTGTTTTTCCTCAACTACCTTATCAACTGTTTCAATTAAACTGTAGTCAACTCCGCCTGCCTGACCTTCCTGAGTCTTAGCACCCGGATCAACTTTCTTAAGTTCCTCAACTGTAGGAACAACTTCATCCTTTACCTGCTCATCGGGTTTTACAACCGGAGGGAGGAACTGAATAGTAGATTTTAAGGGAGGGGCTTCAACTGTTGGGGGAGGTGGTGCTTTATCTATTGAAGGAGGTTCGGAAAGTTGTGTATAATCGAGAGTTATTATCTTTCTTTTCTGAACAACTTCTTTAGGTTTTAATGACTTATAAATTAGCGGTCCAGCAGTTGCAAGAATAAAGAACAAACAACCTGCGATGATTGACCATGTAAGATATCTGTTATAAGCTCTACGTAAGACATAGGCTCCATAATCTTTGTTTTTATTGGCAAAGATTATCTCGGTTATATCCGTCATATTTATTGCTTTGTCATTCATAATCTTTTACCACTATAAGTTTTTAATTTTTTTTGTCTCATCAGAAGCAAAATCACTTACAAGGGCGTACCTTTTAATACCAANNGTTGATTTGTTTATATCAATCAGTATTCTTCTTAACCCATTAGGAGAATAATCAGTTGTTGAGAAGTTAGCAGTATCAGGCGTACCTTTAAACCAGAATACTTTATCGTTTCCTCCCAAAATCAGAGTCATTGTCTGGGATGCCTTTGTATCTGATGTCTCACCTGTTGTGCTTTTAACAGGCATATTTATTTCCATCGTCTGAGGTTTACTGAAAGTAGTAGTCATCATGAAAAAAGTAACGAGCAGGAAAGCAAGATCAACCATCGGTGTAAGGTCTACCCTTGTAGATGCCTTTTTGGATCTTTTCTTCTTACCTTTTTTATGACCACCGCCTTGCGAGGTATCTAGTTCAGCCATTTTTTATTTCCTTTCAAATTTTCGGTCTTGCTTCAAGATTTGTGATTAAATTGAACTTATTAACGTTCTTTTCCTGAAGGGTTGAAATTACTCTTTTAATTACAGTATAAGGACAATCTCCATCACCCCGAATTGCGATCCTGTAATTAGGGTTCGCAAGTCGGCCATTAATTATCCAAACACCGAGTTCATTATTAGTAGAATCAATTGGAATACCGGGTTGCGTCGCATTTTTTCTGTCTTCAGCCGACATATCAAGAAAGGTTTTAAGTTTAGGAATAGGAACTCCGAATGCCGAAGTTAGTGAAAATGCATAAGTTTCTTCTTCGGTAAAGGGGATATTATACTTATCGCTGATCTTCTTTAACAACTTTTCCCGGTTAAATTTTCCATCCACACCATAATATACTTTCCCATCTTTTGTAACAGTTATAGACATAATGTCATTATCAGGGAGTTTTATTTCTGATATCGATTTAGGAGTCTGCACTACAACAGGCTCATCTGCTTTGAATTTTGTTGTAAGCATGAAAAATGTTAACAGAAGAAAAGACACATCGCACATTGCTGTCATGTCGATGTTTGTACTCTTTCTGGGAACTTTTACTTTAGGCATACTTTTGCTCTTTATATAAATTAGTTATAATTAGCTGCAAAGTTTTGAACTATTGCAACGCCTGCTTCATCTATGCTGTAAGTAAGCTTATCGATCTTTGTAGTAAAATAGTTATAGAAAATAATTGCAAGAGCGGATGTAGAAATACCTAAAGCAGTATTAATAAGAGCTTCAGAAATACCACTTGCAAGCGCCACCGCATCAGGAGCACCAGATGTAGCAAGAGCACCAAACGCCTTGATCATGCCCAATACTGTACCAAGAAGACCCATAAGTGTAGCAATAGAAGCAATAGTAGCAATAATTACTAAATTTTGCTCAAGCATAGGAAGTTCAAGAGAAGTAGCTTCTTCAATTTCCTGTTTAATAGCTATAACTTTCTGGTCTCTGTTTAATTCTTTCACAGGAATCATTTCCTTGTATTTAAGGAGCCCCGCCTTAATTACGCTTGCTACAGATCCTTTTTGTTTGTCACATTCATTCATTGCATTATCTATATTCTTATTGGAAAGGTCCATATGTACTTTTGCAACAAAGCTGTTTACTCTGCCCTTCCCTTTTGCTTTTGTAATGGTGATAAATCTTTCGATTGTAAACGTGATGACGATTAATAAAATTGTCATCAAAATAGGTACGATTACTCCACCTTTATAAACTGTTGCTAAATAATTTCCTGGAAGCGGGTTATTATTTATGTTTCCGCCCTGAAAGTTTGCAGGATTACCAAGAACATATATATAAAGTAATAAAGCAACAACAAAAAGGACAGGTATTGCAACCGCAGCAAAGCCTGTAAACATTGCTCTAAATTGATTTTTATTTTTCACAGTATGACTCCGATGGTTTTTGAATAATTAATTTCATATTTAGTTTATAATGAGAAAAGCTAATAAGTAAATATATTTAAATGTAATTATAATAAGTATCTAAAAATTGTAATATTATTGCATAATTTTAGAAAATTTCGAATTATAATTTAAATAAAATTACGCTGATTACAAATATAAATATATTGAGCAATATATTAAAAAATTATTACTCTAACCCTAAAAATTACATTTCTACCTGAAAAACTATTATCAATATGTAGATTAAACAAGGGAATAATTATACTTGTTCCATTTACATACTGGATTTAAGGAACAAAGAAATTTGATAGAATATTTATTTTAATAAGAACATTTTCATTCTTTTGATAGTATCCCCAACCTTTATCTCATATAAATATTCACCACCCGAAAGCTTTCTGTGCAATATGTCAAAAGTCACATTATGTGTGCCTGCCAACATATCACTATTAAGAATCGTTGCCACTTTCTTGCCCCGGGTATTATATACCTTTAATCCTACATGAGCCGGTTTATCTAACGAAAAACGAATATCCGTTGAAGAATAAAAAGGATTAGGATAATTCTGATAAAGTCTGAACTCTTTTATTGTATCATTCTCCATTGTAATTCCAGAAGATGAACCAATTACAGGAAATTCAATAAAAGAAGGATAAGATTGCCCCATATAAATAGTATTATAACTTTTTTTCAGTATAGGCAGAACATACGGATTAGTAGTTAAAAACGAATCCGCCGGCTGAGTGTCAAGATTAGTAAAAACTATGCGGATTTTGTTTCCCTGCTGGAATAAGTGTGAATATGCGGCACCCTCAACAATTTGGTCTTTAATCGCTCCCGGTTTATAATTCCGGTCAGTGTAATTTATTCTTGTTACAAACCTGGTTTCTGAACCCGGCTTCACTTCCCATATTTGAACATTATACTGACAAACATCAGCAGTAGAAGAATAGAATAACCGGATTTTAGGCGCGCCAATCAATTGATAATCGTTAGTTAAAGGATCGGTTTCAAATACAAGAGTATTTTTACTAAACCTCTTATTGAAAAATTCCCCTCTGAATGAGGTATTTATCGCCTGTTGCATTGTAAAACTTGTATCTATTAAATCATTCCAGAACCCTGCTGTATCATTTAAAGTTTTATTAGGAATATCAAGAAGTTTTCCTGCGGGATGAAAGTAAAGCGTAAGCGGCGCAAGATTTGCCGGGGGCCAATCTTTTGAAGTATAATGCGAGAATGACCAATTATTATTAACACTAGGATAGTGCGATGATGCATATTGGTATTTTATAGAATCAGCCATGCTAGGATCAAAATTATTTAGCCAATATTCCTCCCAGGCATTATCATAAACAGATAGAAAGCTGTTTTCATCGTAAGAAGTATCTGCACCATGTCCATCTACTGCTCCAAAGTATGCCATAAAAGGAACCTTAAGCATCTTTGCAGCTTTTATCATTCCTGCTGCATTGAAATATTTATCCTGCCAGGCATTTGTGATTAGTACAGGGATCTTACACAAAGGAACCTTATCAAGATAATCCCTCCCTCTCGAAAGAAAATAAGCCAGACTGTCCCATTTATCATTTTCTTTTGATAGTGCCCATCTTCTTAAATTTTGTACATCATCCGTATACCGCACTACGGAACTATCATAATTGATAGAAAAGAAGAAAGTTATTTTTATGGAGCCATTCTCAATCCAGCTTGAAGCAAATTCAGGAGAAGCAAGATCAGACATTACCATACTTACCCTTGCCCCATTACATACTGCCATAAATGGAATAATGCCTCCCTGCGAAGCGCCAAAAATTGCGATACATGATGAATCCGCCGAGGTATCCTGCTTAATATAATCTAAAACCTGAAGCAGATCATTCATTTCTACAGTCGATATTAGATTTGACAATCCACCCGAATGCCCCTGACCTCGCATAGTATAAACAAAGGTATAGTACCCAAACTGTGCCTGATCCATTGCATCCGGTACTTCTGTTTCTTTGGATTCACTAAATCCATGGCAAAACATAATTACTGGCCATCCCTTTGCTGGTCTCTTTTCTTCTGGAATAAATTTAGTGCAATCAATTAAAACACTATCCTTCATCCTTAGTGTAAAATCATACCGATTCGCTCTATAATCTATCCCATGACTGTTCTGCGCATATAATTCCCCGGTTATACAGACTGAAACGATTATTACAAACAACAAATTAAAATTTTGTTTCATCTTTTGGGATGGCTAATTGATTATAAAAATAATTAAAGTTTTAATATAATAAAGAAGCTGTAACTACTCCACATTAAAGAATTGCTTTAGGAACCTATTATGGAGTGATTTATCATTGTACAAATCAACTTGCGTATTCTTTAATTCATCAATACTATAACCTGAGCGGATTTCCTTAATTAAAACTGTCCTCTCCTTTTCATCTACACGATAATAAATCCGCCATGTTCTGTAAGCCAAAACGAACATCTCCTTCTTTCTCCCCTCCGTTTCAAGTGCGGTAATTCTTTTCCTCGAATCATCAACCGGATTAAACTCTAGCTGCAGACGCGCAAAATTAACCAGGTTTATATCCGCTTCATTCTTTAACCATGCGCATTGCTTTTCCGACTTCGATGCAAATTTAACTTGATATATGTTCTCCAACCCGCTCTTTACCCATCCTGTGGCTGCACCGGGGAATGAATCAGAATAAGGTAGATATGGTTTTATATCCAACACAGGCGACCCATCCAGAATATCAGATTCCGATATAAAAATTTCTAATCCCCTAATAGATTCCAGCTTAACACAGCTCATCCCGATTTGATTTGGTCTGTGAGGAGCGCGTGTAGCAAAAACCCCCACTTTCTTCCTCGTATGCCTCGGCGGCGTAACCATCGGATTCCAATTATTATTTAAATGGAACCAGTAAATAACCCAAATCCTATCGAATCCCTCAAGATCCTTAAGCGCCTGCTCAAAATTAAAATTAGCATTAAGCTTGATAACTGAAATATCCGCTCCAGCCAAAACTCCCTGCCTTGGAGTTTCATACCGGTGCATCCTCTCCGAATGCACTATCCCTATCGGTTTTAATACTATCTCATCAATCATATTCCGTAAAAATAAACCAAAAATTGTTCATAATTATCAAATAATACTCTCCTCCCTAAAGGACGCATCAAGCAAGCGACTCTGAATACCCGCAGAATACCCGTAGATACTTCTTGCCTAATAGACTGGGAGTGTAAAGGGAGCGTTAGCTAAAGATTAGATCGGATCGAACTTTTATTATAATTTATTTACACCATTTATTAAATTAAAACACAAATTATCTAATTTAATAAGGGGCAAACAAGTACAGTTTGGGGTGCGGATTAATCTTTTTTTTATGAAGGAACTATTGTTACTTTTGCTTTGTCTAATTTCAATTAAAATTTCAGTACCAGGAGATCAATGAAGAAATCATTTTATGCTCTTATATTATTCTTATTAATTGCGCTTTTTTCATCCAATTATGTTAGTACAAGAGATGCATTTGCCGGAACATCTGCGGACAGTCTTAATCTTGAACCTGACAGGATGTTCCAGGAAGAGGATCAGTTAATCCAGGCGATTATTTCGAGATATCATTACAAGAAATTTGTATTTAATGATTCACTTTCTTCAATAGTATTTGACCGTTATTTAAAAGATCTTGATTATAACAGGAGTTATTTCTTTCAAAGCGACATCGATAAGTTTGAAAAATACCGTGATAAAGTAGATGACCTTCTCCAGGAAGGGGATCTTACGCCATTTTATGTTATGTATAATTTATTCCGGAAAAGGATAAACGAGAGACTGGATTATTCCGATTTGCTGCTTAAGAAAGAGTTTGATTATACAAAGAATGAAAATTATGAATGGAAGAGAGATTCTACTTCCTGGTTTAAAGATACAAATGAGATGAATGATTACTGGAGAAAGAAAGTAAAGAATGATGCTCTTAACCTAAAGTTAGACGGAAAAGACTGGAAATCAATTTCAGAGACTCTTACCAAAAGATATGAGAATATAAGAAAGACTATTAACCAGAATAAGAGTGAAGATGTATTTCAGGTTATTATGAACTCTTATACAGAATCTATAGATCCACATACAAATTATTTATCGCCGATTACTTCTGATAATTTTAAGATAGATATGAGCAGGTCGTTAGAAGGAATAGGGGCGCAACTTACCTCTGAAGATGATTACACAAAAATAACGGAGATCATACCCGGAGGTCCTGCCTTTAAGAGTAAATTGCTTAATAAGGGGGATAAGATAGTTGGGGTAGCACAGGGATCCGAGGGAGGAGAATTTGTAGATGTAATTGGAATGAGGTTAACGGATGTAGTACAACTGATAAGGGGTCCTAAGGGGACAACGGTCCGTTTACAGATAATAGCAGCCAACAGCGGGACTAATGCAAAACAGACTGAAGTAAAGATAGTAAGGGATAAAATTACACTTGAAGAACAATCGGCTAAGAAGGACATTCTTGAGATTCAGAATGATAAAAGGAATTACAAGATTGGGGTTATTACGATTCCGGCTTTCTATGCAGATTTTGATGCTGCATCGAAAGGTGTAAAGGACTACAAGAGCACTACCCGTGATGTAAAGAAATTACTTACAGAACTTAAAGATGCTAAGGTGGATGGTATAGTAATTGATTTAAGGAATAATGGAGGGGGGTCACTACAGGAAGCTGTTCAAATGACAGGGTTGTTTATTAAAGAGGGTCCGGTAGTACAGGTAAGGAATGCAGATGGTTCGATAGATGAAGACAACGATCCCGATCCGGAAATAGTATATAGCGGGCCTTTGGCAGTGCTGGTTAATAAGTTTAGTGCTTCGGCATCAGAGATATTCTCAGGAGCCATACAGGATTACGGCAGAGGTCTGATTGTAGGAGATCAAACTTACGGAAAGGGAACAGTACAGAATATGATAGACTTGAACAGATTAGTAAGAAGTACCTCTGAGAAATACGGCCAGGTTAAGATTACTATAGCCAAGTACTATAGGATTAATGGAGGGAGCACACAAATGAAGGGGGTAATTCCCGATATTAAGTTCCCCTCATTGACAGACATGTATGATTCCGGAGAGAGTTCCGAACCAAGTGCGCTTCCATGGGACCAGATAAAGACAAGTAATTATACACCGGAAGGAAATCTAATCCCTTATATTCCAAAGTTAATACAACTTCATGAAGAAAGGATTAAGAGTAATCCAGAATTCGATTATCTTAAGGAAGATATAGAAGAGAGCAAGGAAATGAATGCTAAAAAATATGTTGCTCTAAATGAGGAAGTAAGGAAGAAAGAAAAAGATGATCTTGAGGAGAAGAGGTTCCAGCGTGAGAATGAGAGGAGAGAACTTAAAGGACTAAAACTGCTGCAGAAGGGAGAGACTGCTAAAGAGGAGAATAAGAAGAATGATCCCCTGCTTGATGAGTCAGCACATGTAGTAGCAGATCTTATAAAATTAGAGATTGGATAAATTATTTTTCAGTAATAATTATGCTTTTTTCGGAAGAGAGTTATAAGTTTATGTACGCAGCACTGCAGGAAGCCGATCAAGCACTGCAGGAAGACGAAGTACCAATAGGTGCTGTTGTAGTTCATAAAGGTAAAATTATAGGGAAGGGAAGGAACCAAGTTGAGTTATTAAAAGACCCCACAGCACACGCAGAAATAATAGCATTATCTGCAGCAGGCAATTATCTAAGGGATTGGCGATTAAATGAGTGTGATATGTATGTAACGCTTGAACCGTGTGTAATGTGCACCGGAGCATTACTTTCAAGCCGGATAAACAATCTTTTTTTTGCTACTTATGACCCTAAATACGGAGCCTGCGGTTCGCTTTATAATTTAGCAGAAGAAGGAAAATATAACCACAAGATAAAAGTATTTTCCGGGATTTATTCAGATGAAAGCACACAGCTACTGAAGAACTTTTTCGGAAGTATCAGGAAGACCTGATAGACATAGTTAATAATTATATTTTATAAAATAATAATGGATAATAGATGTACTTAATAATATTCGGCGCTCCCGGAGTAGGAAAAGGAACCCAGGCTAAAATATTATCTTCCAAGTTAGGTATTCCGCATATATCAACCGGAGATATTTTAAGGGCGGCAGTTAAAGCACAGACTGTATTAGGTATGAAAGCCCAAAAGATTATGTCTAGGGGTGAATTAGTCTCAGATGAAATAATGATAGGGATCATAAAAGATACACTTTCGGATCCCAAATGCAGCAAGGGATTTTTACTTGATGGATTTCCCAGAACCCTGGCACAAGCAGCAGCAATTGACGAGCTTCTTAAAGAACTGAATCTGATGGAGAAAATCTTAGTGGTATCTTTAAAGGCTGATGAAGAAGAACTAATTGTAAGATTGACAAACAGGCGGGCATGTTCGAAATGCCAGGAAATTTTTAATTATAAAGATATAAAGGACAAGGATGTTTGTCCTAACTGTGGGGCAGTTGACAGTTTTTATCATAGAAGTGATGATCAGGAGGACGTAATAAGGAACAGGTTCAAAATATTTCAATCGGTAACATTACCGATACTTGAACATTATGAGAAAATGGGGAAGGTTATTTCTGTAGACGGCTTCCAGCATGTTGAGAAGGTTACCGAGGATATATTACATAGTTTAGCAAAAAGATCAGGGAAGGAAATAACTATTTCTACTTAAAGACTGCCCTGACTGCTTTACCATTATCCAGTTTTAATATCCGGGCATTAACTTTTTTTATAATTTCGTAATTATGTGTTGCAAATAATACGGCAGTACCGCGAGCATTTATCTTCTGCAAGATATTAACAATCTCACCGGAAGTTTCAGAGTCAAGATTGCCTGTGGGTTCATCGGCTAATATCATTACAGGTTCATTAACGACAGCCCTAGCAATAGCAAGCTTCTGCTTTTCGCCACCCGATAATTGATCGGGCATACTGTTTCTGCGGTGAATCAAACTAACATCAGTAAGAACATCGTTTATCCTTCTCTTAATTTCTGTCTTGGGAGTATCAAGTACCTCTAAGACAAAGGCAAGATTATCATAGATGTTCCTGTCCCTCAAAAGCTTAAAGTCCTGGAATATAATACCAAGTTTTCTTCTGAGGAACGGAAGGTCTTTTGCTTTTATGGTTTTTGAATCATACTTCTCGAATTGTACAACACCAGAATGAGGAAATAGATTCATATAAATCATCTGGAGGAGTGTGCTTTTACCGGCACCACTTTTACCGATAAGGAAACAGAATTCACCAGGATTCATTTCCAAGGAAAGACCGGAAAATATTATGTTTGATGAATATCCAAAATGAACATTGTCAAATTTCAGCATTTTTATTTTTCTTTAATATAAACTGGATACGATTAGAGTTTTTATTTCCTGGTTTAAAAGTAAACGCCTCATAGCAATCGACCACATAAAGACTAGTTTTATTTATTAACTTAAAGTAAGTATCAAAAGAATAAATTTTCTCCTTATGAATTTCAGAATATTCATCCCCGTTTGCAAGTTTTATAGTAAATTTATTTAAGTGTATACCAGAATAAGGATTATAGGTTGAGGTCTGCCGGTAAGTCAATCCCTTATACTTCCCTTCCCTGTTATTCTTCTTAACATGAATGTAGCTATTATTTTCGAGGCTGACATCAAAAACAAATATGCCATCATCATTGAGCAATAGGGATACCTCAGAAAAGAGTTTTATCAATAACTTGCCAGAGAGGATATAATTTATACTATCGAAATTAGAATATATAAGATCATATCTTGACTTAAACGGAAGATAGAGCATATTACAGCAAACTTTATTGCTAATATAATTATTCTTAGAAAGCATGCAGTAGCTCAAATCAGTGACTGTAATTGAGGGATAATATTTAACAAAGTATTTTGCGAAGGAGCAATCCCCTGCCGCTAATTCCAACACTTTAGATTTTTTAGGGCAATCTTTTCTTACAATTTCATATAAATATTCTGCCCACTTATCATACCTAATTCCTTTCATCAAATGCGCATAGAATAAGGGGATGACCTGATAGGGCTTTGCCTTAATCATTTATTCTTTTTCTGTTATTTACAATAATATCGGCATAACGAAAAGCCTGCAGCATACTTGATTCATCGGCAATGCCTTTGCCTGCGATATCAAAGGCAGTACCATGATCCGGGGAGGTGCGGACAATAGGCAGTCCAGCAGTATAGTTTACACCCGAAGAGAAGTTAAGCATTTTGAAAGGGATAAGCACTTGGTCGTGATACATTCCAAGGACACAATCATATTTTTTATATAGTTTATTAGCGAAGAAAGCATCGGGTACAAAGGGACCTTCGCAATAGCTGAACTTCTCAATAGCAGGTTTTATTATTTTCTCCTCCTCATAACCGATATGTCCTGATTCACCAGCATGAGGATTCAATCCAAGAACGGCTAGTTTAATATCCTTTACTGCAAGATCAGACTGAAAAGTATTCTTTATTGTTACAATAGTTCTTTGCAATAGTTTTTGTTTAATCAGTTTAGGAATGTTTTTAATCGGCTCATGAATTGTAAGGAGAGCAGCATTCATTTCAGCAGACAGGAACATCATGACAAAATCTTTAACACCACACCAATCACTATAGATTTCTGTATGTCCAGGAAATTTAATTCCATACTTATGCATTGCTGTCTTTGAAATGGGGGCAGTAATTACAGCATCAGCGCTCTTGTTCCTTAGTAGATTAAAGGAAGTCTTAATTGCAGAATAGGCAATTTTACCTGCTTCCTTTGAGACGCTTCCTAAAACCTGTTTAGCTTTACCCAAGTCATAAATTATTATGTCATTTTTGTCCAGATCTTTCTGATTATTGGTAACAGTGAAATTGAATTCAGGTTTAACAATACCGGCAGTTAATTCAAAAACGTTATGTGGAATTAGAACAACAAATCTCTTATCAGGAAGATTGTGCAATTTATTCAGAGACTTAATTATAAGTTCGGGACCTATCCCGTTAATATCGCCACATGTAAATATAAAAGTATTCATTAGTTCTGCATGGGAAATTCGCCCGTGCCCTGTTTATCAATAAAAATAAACCTTTTCTGCTGGTCATAATACCAAGTTTCCACAACTTTGCCTTCGCTATTAGAGCTTCGTTCAATTCTTTTTGGTTTCCCAAGCTGTATATAAATTTTGCCTCTATCAGTATTGAAGCCTTTTTTATTACCAATAGCTGAGAAATTCTTTAAGGTATAATCCACTCTTTTATAATATTCGTTCATTACCTCATTGTATTGGGTAGAAGGAGTGGGATCATATTTTTTCCAGAATTTATAAAGTTCTTTAGAATAATTTTTCTCTTTTACGCTTAATATTTTACTGATCTCATCTTCTCCAGTCATATATTTAAGCATCTTAATCGCAAATTCAGGGTTCATTAAGGCAAACGGTTTATCAAACCATAGACATTGTTTATAATAAGTAACATAAGGCTTTTGATCCTCACCCTTAAATAATAGGAATGCTATGTTACCTTCGGAAAACTGGTTGCATAAATTCTTAATCAAGAAATTCCGGGTGGGGACTATGTCTCCCGACTGACCGATTACGATCTGGGAATCGCATTTCTGGAAATTAAGATTAAAGACAGAGGATTCTTTCAGATAACCATTAAATACAGTATCGTCATTATTGATGATAATAGCTTTTAGATTATTAAGGGAAGTATCGATTGAGGGAATGATTATGTCCAAATTATTGTTTATAAAGGGAATGAACCCTTCATAGTTGGTTAAGACAGTGTTCACTTGTTTATTATGCTTCTCTTTTTGAGAATTTATGATCAAAGGGGAAAGTAAATTCTTAAATTTATCGGTAGCGGCCAATATCTGTTTCTTATTAAGTTTTCGTTCATCCTTAGAATTGATATCTGTAATCAGAGGAAGGAAATTATAATCTGCCTTAGAAAGATGAAAGGTCAGCAAGCCCTGATAGAATAATATATCTGAATCTGTATCCAGATAATCATTTACCTGAATAATATCTTCCTTAATTTGCCTATCAACAAAATTTCCCAGAGTATCGGTTACTTCAATTACCAAACTGAATCCTGCCTTATATCCATTAATATCTTTAACGAATACCAGATGATTATAGGGTATCCTGAAAGAAAAATAATAGACCCAGTTATTATTAACCGAAGGGAATACGTTTAATTCAGAATAAAGGAACATAAGATTTGGGGAATTAGAGTTATCAGAAGAGTTTGAATTATTATGGGGAAAAGCAAGGGCAGTAATTATTATGCTAAGGACCAGGGCTTTGATTTTCAATTTATTCATTTTAATTATAGATAGTTTATTATGATCTATAATGGAAAGATATAAACAATTTAAAATATAAACAGCAGAAAGAATTCTGCTGTTTGTTCCTGAATAGGGTTAATATTACTCAACTATTCATATTGTTGAGGAAATCCTTATTAGTTTTAGTTCCTCTCATTTTATCGAGAATAAATTCCATTGCTTCAATAGGATTAAACTCACTTAATATTTTTCTTAAAATCCAGATCTTTTGAAGTTCATCTTCTTTCATAAGTAGATCTTCCCTTCTTGTACCAGAACGATTAACATCGATAGCGGGGAATATTCTTCTATCGCTAAGGTCACGGTTTAGGACTATTTCCATATTACCAGTTCCCTTAAATTCTTCGAAGATAACATCATCCATACGGCTACCTGTATCTACGAGTGCGGTAGCTATGATAGTTAAACTTCCACCGTCCTCGGTATTTCGTGCAGCACCAAAGAATCTTTTGGGTTTCTGAAGGGCATTAGAATCAACACCACCAGAAAGTATCCTTCCGCTATGAGGGACTACAATATTGTGTGCTCTTGCAAGACGTGTTATACTATCGAGGAGAATTACAACATCTTCTTTTGCTTCGACCAATCTTTTGGCTTTTTCGATAACCATATCTGCAACCTGGACATGTCGTTCAGCAGGTTCATCAAAGGTAGAGCTTATTACTTCGCCTTTAACGGAACGTTCCATATCTGTAACTTCTTCAGGACGTTCATCAATTAAGAGTACGATCAGTTTAATTTCAGGATGGTTCCTAGTAATGGAATTGGCTATTTTTTGCAGAAGGATAGTTTTACCACTTTTAGGAGGAGAAACAATCAATCCTCTCTGCCCTTTACCAATTGGAGAAAGAAGATCCATAATTCTCATTGAATATTCACCCGGAGCAGATTCCAAAGAAATTCTCCTGGTAGGATAAACGGGAACAAGGTTATCAAATAATGTTCTTTCTCTAATTCCTTCTGGATCCAGACCATTTACAGCCTCCACTCTAAGAAGCGCGAAGAATCTTTCACCTTCTTTAGGGGGTCTAACCTGTCCGCTGACATAATCCCCTGTTCTTAAGCTGAATTTCTTGATTTGTGATGGGGAGACATAGATATCATCAGGGGACGGAAGGTAGTTATAATCGGCAGAGCGTAAGAACCCATACCCATCGGGGAGAACTTCAAGAACACCTCTTGAGAAGGTCAACCCGTCCTTGGCAGTCTGTGCTTCCAAAATCTTAAATATTAATTCTTGCTTTCTCAAATCACTGTAGCCAGAAATGTCCAGTTCTTTGGCTATAGCATTTAATTCTACGATTTTTTTTGATTTGAGTTCAGAGATATCCATTGGCATAACTTAGATTCCTAAATTTTAATTAAAACAAATATTATGATTACGATCGAATTATTAGAAAATAATAGTTTCAAAGGTTTTTATTCCGATATGCTATCGAGGCTCTTCTCTTTCTTATTGTTAAAAGACCGAAAGGAACAAGAGGTATACCGAAACATAATAGTATTATAAAAAAATGTCAAGCTATTTATTAGTCAGACGTGATTTTATTTCCCCTAACAGGTACATGCTTCCAAGCACTACTAATACGCTTTTTTCATCTTCTTTGTTGAATTTACTAACAAGTTCGATGGAATCATCTTCCACGAAAACATTAAGGTTAATGTTACCGGCTATTTGTTTTAATTCATCAATTGAAGCTGCCCTTTCATAGTTAATAGGAGTTATATGTATTTCATCAAAGGATTCTTTTAGCATAGAGAGCATATGTTCCACAGCTTTATCCCTCATTGCTCCGAAAAGGAGAACTTTCTTTGAATACTTTTTAATATCCTTCTTAAATTCATCCAGAAAGTTGCTGATACCTTCGGGATTATGCGCCGAATCAAAGATAATATCGGGGTGTTTATTATAGAATTCGTATCTACCCGAAATACCTGTATTTTTAACTACATCCTTAATTCCCCTTTCAATAATATTAGAGTCGTCTTCATCCAATATTTTAGAAATAACAAGACTCGCCAAAGCGGCATTATATTTCTGATAATCTCCTCTCAGGGGTGTGGTCCAATCATCAAGTTCCAATTCATCAGTATACAATTCAAAAGAATTTTTTTTTTCATTTATATAGTCAACAATCTTAAATAATTCTGATGCTGATTCAGAACATTTTTTTTCGATCACTTCAACTGCTTTTGAAGGAAGTTTGCCAATAAATACCGGGACTCCTTTTTTAATAATACCAGCTTTTTCTGCGGTTATTTCTTCAATAGAAGTACCGAGGATATTAGTATGCTCGAGGCTTATTGAAGTAATAACTGATGCAAGAGGTTTTATAACATTAGTAGCATCGAGGCGTCCGCCGAGTCCTGTTTCAATAACTGCATAATCAACATTATTAGATACGAAATATTCAAAAGCCATAGCAGTAGTAACTTCAAAGAAGGTAAGCTTATGCTGATCGATCAATTTATCATATTTATCGACAAAGGAAGCGATATACTTACCAGGTATTTCTTCTCCGTTAATCTTAATTCTTTCATTAAACCTGACAAAGTGGGGGGAAGTATAGAGTCCGACCTTGTACTTATATTCCATTAGAATGCTAGCCATGAATGCAGAAGTACTCCCCTTTCCGTTTGATCCTGCAATATGAAACATTTTTAATTTTTCATAGGGAATGTCAGTCTGGTTCAGAAAGCTTTTTATATTATCCAAACCAAGCTTTATTCCGAAGGTATGCAAAGAGAAGAGCTTCTTTAAAGAATTATCGATATTCATTAAATATTATTAGACCCTGTTAAAGTAGAAATATTTCTGATTATAAACTTAATACAATAATTTTTTAATTCCATTAAAACCTAATGTTATACACCTCAAATCCGATATGGGAGGT
>PLLW01000001.1 GCA_003141435.1 Ignavibacteriales bacterium | reverse complement strand
GGAATTCGTTAAAAAACTTTTAGAAGATGAGATATGTATTTGTGAAAGATGTCTCAAGCCTGAATCACCCGAATGGAAAGCAGTTGCCAGTTTACTTAAAAATGCGTCAAATGCTGAAATGATGGGTAGAGTTGTTCGCGCAAAAGCAAGAGTATCTGATTTTAGGGAAAGATATGATGACACAGTAGAGGCACTTGGACAAATTAAGAAAAAATATACAGTATTATTTAACCGCATATCAAAACTTGAACAAGAAATTGCGGAACTTGGTAAAAAAATAATTAATATACCAATTGCAGAAATAGTCGAACTAGAACGAGCGAGAATAAAATTAGGGGAGAAAATTGAAAAAGAGAATCAAAGAATTGGTGTACTAAAAACAAGAATATATGAGCTCACAACAACTATTAAAGAGCTTGAAGATGATCTTATTAAGGCTAGCGTAAAGAATAAAACAGCAAAATACTTGGTAATGAAAAGAACCCTTGTTGTTAAATCAATTGAAACACTTAAGGCCATACTTAATAAATATGAGGAAGAAGCAAGAAAGACGCTTCAAAATGAAATAAATGATATTCTTGGTAAAGTAGCACATAGATCTTATATGTGTAAACTTAATGAAAACTTTACCCTCGAACTTATGTATGCTGATGGACGTCCAAGTCCTAAGAGCGGAGGAGAAAACCAATTACTGAGCCTTGTTTTTATTGCCTCACTTGTAAAGTATGCTGCATCAAGAATTGATGTTGAAAATGAAATTCTCAAACCAGGAACAGTTGCTCCGTTAGTTCTGGATGCACCACTTGGTCAACTGGATGAAAATTATCAAGAAAGTACGGCAAAATATATCCCTGATTTAGCTGAACAGGTTATATTGCTTCTTTCAAGTGGACAGCAAAGTGGTGGTAAAGTTCTATCAGTTTTAGAACCGTATATAGGTTCTGAATATTTATTAATTTTAGAGGATAAAGGGAAAAAAGGAAGCAAAGATGAATTAAGAAGAGTGCTTCACGGTCGAGAATATATAGGTACACTTTATGAGCGTCCCAAAAATATGACCAGCATTGAAAGGATTAATTAATAATGCGTAACTTTAGAGCAAGTGAAAAATTTAAAGGAATAGTAGAAAAATTAGCACAATCTAACCATCCAGTTGCAGAAAGATCTATATTCCCAACAATACGAGATCTGTTATGCTTTGTCGCAGTGCTTGGTTTTGAATATGACCGCAACAAAGCAATCTCAGATAAGTCTTATGATATTGTTGATGGAAGAATAATGTCGAACAATCAGCAGACTATAGACCTTTTATATCTTATATCATTAGCTCATAGTAAGGATGTCGAAATTCTAAGAGAAGAAAACGAAGGTAAAATGATAGATATATTTGAAGAATATGCTCAAGGGGGATTTGAAATCATCGAAGGATGGTTAAATGAAAAACCAGATGATTTAAATGGTGACAAAGCAATCTTAGCCGCATTTTCTAAATATAATTTCCTCAATGCGCCAGTTGACGCAGAGGATGCAACCCGTAAAGTATCCTTTTAAAAATGCTTAGAGAATTAAACCTCAAAGCCGTCTATAGATCTGAGTCAGATAATATTCTTAAAGAATTTTACATTCCTGCTTTAAGTACTTCTGTAAAATATGATCGTGCTGTAGGTTTTTTTTCTGCTAGCATGCTATCATATGCAGCCCAAGGACTATCTGCCTTTATCAATAACGGTGGGCAAATGAGATTGATAATTGGTGGTGCACTCGAACCTGAAGATGAACAAGCAATGAGAGAGGGATATGAGCTACGTATTCTTGTGGAAAAATTTGGTCAACATATTATTCATACAATTGAAAACACGAATGACTCGATCTTTTATAGACGTATGGAGCTTCTATCTTGGCTTGTAGCTTCAAGTAGTCTAGAGATTAAAATTGCCTTTAGAAAAAAGGGAATGTATCATGAAAAAATTGGAATTTTAACAGATGCAGAGGGTGATAAAGTTGTATTTCAAGGAGCTGCTAATGAAACCGCAAGTGCGCTTTTGCCTGATTATAACTTTGAATCAATAAATGTATTTCAGTGCTGGAGAAATGAATTTCAAGATCATTTTATGCCGTATATTGTTGGATTTGAAAAACTCTGGAACAATAANNAAGATAAAAATCCGCGAATACCTTCAATATTTAATGGTGAAGAATTTGCGATTAGAGCACATCAGCAAAAAGCTCTTAATATATGGAAATCAAAAGAATGGAGAGGAATATTTGCTCATGCTACTGGATCAGGGAAAACAATAACGGCAATATATGGTGCAATTCGAATATATGAAGCATTTAAAAAATTATTTCTCATTATAGCTGTACCTTATCAGAATTTAGCAGATCAGTGGGTTGGTATATTAAAAGATTTTAATATAAGACCTATTCGATGTTACGAAAATGTCAGTCAATGGAGTTCTTCATTATCAGAATATATTACACTTTATCAAACGGGATCATTAAGCTTTGTATGTGTAGTCGTTGTCAATAGAACTCTTCAATCAGAAAATTTTCAAAATCTCTTGAAACAAATACCGGGTGATAATTTATTGTGGATTGCGGATGAATGTCATCATCATGGAACACAAAGTTTAGCGATGTCATTACCACAGCAAGCAAATCTAAGATTGGGCTTATCAGCAACGCCTAAACACTATATTAATAAGGAGGCAAATGATCGTCTCACCGATTATTACGGTAGTGTAATTGATTCATATGGCTTGGAGCAAGCTTTAAAAGACGGCGTATTAACTCCTTATAAATATTACGTTGTCCCAATAAATTTGACAGAAGATGAGGCAGAGGAATACCGTCAATTAAGTGAACAAATATCGCATCTCGCAGCAATGAGAAATGGTGAATCTTCCCA
>PLLW01000015.1 GCA_003141435.1 Ignavibacteriales bacterium | reverse complement strand
TCTCAAGAAAATATAAATTACAAATCAACAGTCAGTATTAAAATTTAATAATATGCCAGTTTACAGGCGGCTTATTACACTTCTTCTTCCTCCATTCTTGCAACTTACGCCCGTGAATCTCTAAACGGAAAACTTTCCTTTATCACCGAAATCTCATGGACAAACTCACTCCTGTAATTAATAGTGCACTTAACCGGCACTCCATTACCATCTTTTGATACAAGTGTAAAATAAAGTATGCTGTTCAAATATGAATTAAAATTTCTGCGCTCCTCTTCATTAAAAGCAATCTCAACTTCAAATCCTCCTTCATTCTCTACCTCAATTGCACAAGCTCTTAATCTGTTCAGTTGAAAATAATCCATCTTTCCATCGCTTGGATTAAAATAACATATAACCCCAACCCCTGTTACTTCATTTGCTCCTTCAAATTGCGCAAGCGCTTCTTTATCGATATCCAGTTTTAGCTTAATCCCACTTTCAGAAATAATCCCTTCTGATATAGGATTTTTAATTGATTCAATTGGAGTTATAAAATTATTTACAGTGGGTCTCTCAGGTCTGAAATATGGAAAGTTCTCTTTCTCAATTTTATGGAATGCATCAAATGCCACAATCTTCGAGTTCAACCATAAATATTTTAGTTCGGGAATCGAGTTTACCACACTTGCAAATTTAGCTACGGGTTTCATTATCTCTCTCGATTTTATTGCCGCCTCTGAATTACTGATTTTTACTTCCGCCGGTGCAGCATAAATGAAAAATTTATTCTTCCTTCTTCTTCCTATTAAATTTCCTACTTTTCCTGCTACCTCTCCAAGAACCTGGTTATTTAATGTGCCCATTTTATATTCTCCTTATAAGATTATTGGTCTTTTATTAAATTGTTTCAATTTATTTCAAAAAACAGATCATATCTGATTTTGTCTCCATTCAGTATTCCCTTCCTCTATCTTTACTAGAGGACAACTAGTCAACAGAGCGACTATAAAGCGAGTTTAAAGCGACTTCAAAGCGGTTTGGGAAATTTGGATTTTAATTATTAGGTAGGATAGTTTTCCCCTTTCGCCTCTGTCTTCACGACTTTTCTGTCATTCTTCCCCTCAACTTCCCATATTTACCTTAGGTTGTTCTCCCCTAAGTAAAAATTACCCCTCGCTTCTAAAAAAAAGTACCCCCCTATTAGAGTAGCTCCAAAAATCACGTTTCGTCCACCCTAAATTCAAACTATTTTAGGGCAATAATTTGGAACCTCATAAAATTCTATTATTTAACGTACTATAACTATAATATCAATTCACATGCCGGCAAGATGTATCAATTTTCTTCATTTTCCTCAGTATCACTATTTTTGTTCATTTCCAATCTTGGGAATTTCAGTATCTCACCCCTTTTTCAAAATTGAGAATATTAAACTGAACCCTTAATTCAAAATAAAATGTTTTGTACTGCAATAGTTTAACTTTTTTACGCACGATAATTCAAGATGGTAATCTTACCCAAATTAATAAATTATTTACCTTTACTTTCCCTTCAAAAAAATCTTATTAAAGGAGCAGAAATTTTATAGAGAGAATTAATCTCTATATTTCTTGACTTTCCCTCACTTTAAACTTAAATTTGAAGTCTTTATTAGCAAATGATTAGGCTCGGAGGAAAAAAGCTTGAAACAAGAAAAAATGACACATTTTGTCAGTACTGAAGAAGCTGATCAAAAATGGTATCTAGTAGATGCAAAGGACAAGGTCCTGGGCAGGTTAGCTACTCAGATCGCAAATATTATACGCGGGAAAAATAAACCTGGGTTTACACCCAATGCAGACACAGGTGATTTTGTTGTTGTAATAAATGCCGAACTGGTTAGGCTTACCGGAAAAAGAGAAATTCATAAAAACTATCTTCATCATTCAGGATATCCGGGTGGTCTCAAGACAAAGAATATTACTGAAGTAAGGGCTGTAAAGCCTGAATTTATTGTAGAAAATGCAGTTTATGGAATGCTTCCCAAAACCAGATTAGGCAGAAAACTAAAGAAAAAATTAAAAGTCTATGCCGGCATAAATCATCCGCATGTTGCACAAAAACCTGAATTAATAAGTTTATTGGAGAAATAATGGCAGATCAGATCTTTATAGGAAGAAGAAAATGTTCAACCGCAAGAATAATTTTAAGAAGCGGTAACGGTAAAATTACTGTTAATAATAAAGAATTTGAAAAAGCTTTCCCCCAATTACTTAGCAGGGAAGATATCACTAACCCATTTAAAACGACAAATACTTTAGGTCAATATGATGTGATGGCAAACGTTAATGGAGGTGGTATTACAGGGCAGGCACAAGCTATTCGTTTAGGTATTGCAAGAGCTTTGATTTCAATAAATCCTGATTATAGACCTGCTCTTAAAGTTGAAGGTTTCTTAACCAGAGATCCCCGAATGGTAGAACGTAAGAAATACGGTCAGCCTAAAGCAAGAAAAAGATTTCAGTTCTCGAAAAGATAATTTAGTTAACTTATTCATAAATAATTCATATCTCCTGATTTACCGCCTGTGTCCAACTAATGGATTGTAGGTAAAGTTGAGGGAGATAGAAGATAAACAGGAGCAAAAATGAAAAAACCAGAAATAACCCAGCTTATTGAAGCTGGCGCTCACTTCGGTCATTTGACCCGCCGTTGGAATCCCAAAATGAAACCATATATTTTTATGGAGAAGAACGGGATTCATATTATCGATCTAAAAAAAACCCAGACTCTTCTAGTAGAAGCTGCTGACAATCTTTCTAAAATGGTGTCCGATGGGAAAAAAGTCCTTTTTGTCGGTACTAAAAAACAAGCAAAGAATGTTATTGAAACTGAAGCAAGAAGATGTGAATCAAATTGGGTAAGTGAAAGATGGTTGGGGGGAATGCTTACTAATTTCTCAACTATCAGGAAAAGTATTAAACGCCTGAACAATATAGAGAAACAGGAAATAGACGGAACATTTGAAAAGATTACCAAAAAAGAAAGACTGTTTTTAACAAGAGAAAAAGACAAACTGAAAAAAGTACTAGAAGGCATCGAAACAATGTCGAGAATTCCGGGAGCAATGTTTGTAGTTGATATAAAGAAAGAATCGATAGCAATAAAAGAAGCTCAAAGATTAAATATACCTGTGTTCGCCATTGTTGATACAAACTGTGACCCCGACCAGGTAGATTACCTAATCCCGGCAAACGATGATGCTGTTAAAACAGTTGAAATGATCGTCAGACATATGGCTGACTCAATTATAGAAGGAAATTCCAAGGCTAAAGAAATGAAAGCCGAGGAAGCCGCAGAGGGCGAAAGAATTAAAAAAGAAAGAGAAAAAGAAGTAGAACCTAATGATAAACCTACTTCGACAAAACAATCAAAGGAATAAAATATGCAGATTACTGCTTCACAAGTAAATGAATTAAGAAAGAAAACCGGTGCGGGCATGATGGATTGTAAGAAAGCCCTTACCGAAGCAAATGGCGATTATGAAAAAGCCATCGATATTCTAAGAAAAAAAGGAGCTGCAGTAGCAGCTAAGAGAGCTGAAAAGAATGCTAACGAGGGATTAGTTCTAATAAAGATATCTGACGATAAGAAAATCGGCGTAATTGCTGAAATAAATTGCGAAACCGATTTTGTAGCTAAAAGCGCGGATTTTATTAATCTTGCTGATTCTGTATTACAGGCAGTATTTTCACAGAGACCTACCAATAAAGAACAACTATTGGCAAACAATCCCACATTGAATAATCAGTTAAACGATGTGATGGGAAAAGTTGGTGAAAAGATTGAAATCTCACGATTTGCTATAGAAAATGCTTCAGAAGGTGTTGTTGTTGGCTACGTACATTTAGGTTCCAAACTGGGTGTTATAGTCAAATTTGAGGGCACAACAGTTGGACTCGATGAATTAGCCGAAATAGGCAAAGATATTGCTATGCAGGTTGCAGCAATGAAACCTATCTGTGTTTACCGCGAAGAAGTTCCAAAAGATCTGATTGAGAAAGAAATTGATATCTATAAAGAGATTGCACGTAAGGAAGGAAAACCTGAACAGCTACTTGAAAAAATTTCTACTGGTAAGCTTAACAAATTTTATCAGGAAAATTGTCTTGTTGAACAGGCTTTTATCAAAGATAATACAAAAACGGTTAATGACCTCCTGAAAGAGTTTAACTCCAAACATGGAAGCAAAGCAAAGATAGTCTTGTTCCGTCGATTTCATCTCGGGGATGAGAAAAAATAGGTATTCCTAAATTAAAAAGGTCTTAAATGTTTTAAGACCTTTTTTTATATTTAAATTAGGAAACTGGACAAGGATGTAATAATCTTATAATTACAGGATTAACATGAGCAAAATTAAATACAAAAGAGTGCTGCTGAAACTAAGCGGGGAATCATTGATAGGGGAAAACGGATATGGAATTGACCCACATGTACTAGATTTCTTCTCAAATGAAATTAAAAAAGTACATGACATCGGTGTACAGTTAGGAATAGTAATAGGAGGAGGGAACATATACAGAGGCCTTAACGCAGCAGAACTAGGAATTGACCGTGTTACAGGGGATCAGATGGGAATGCTAGCCACCATGATCAATTCACTTGCTCTTCAGAATGCCGTTGAACATAAAGGGACAGATTCCCGTTTAATGAGTTCAATTCAGATGAACGAAGTTGCTGAACCTTATATTAGGAGAAGAGCCATCAGACATTTTGAGAAGGGCCGAGTGGTAATTTTCGGAGCAGGAACCGGACATCCTTACTTCAGTACTGATACAGCAGCATCTTTGCGAGCTGTTGAAATTGAAGCAAATGTTATAGTAAAGGGAACGCGAGTTGATGGTGTATTTGACTCTGACCCGGAAAAGAATCCAAACGCCTTTAGATTTGAATCGATATCATACCTTGATATTCTAAAGAAAAATTTGCGTGTCATGGATTTAACCGCAGTAAGCTTATGCCAAGAAAACAAACTCCCAATGGTTGTTTTTAATATGGATGTACCAGACAATTTGTTAAAACTTGTCCGGGGTGAAAATATCGGAACAGTTATTCAATAGAATCATACATATTTTGAATTTTAATTTTTTAGTATTTACTTTTCGATTCACTGTTTGAGGTTTTTATGGAAGAAATCATAAAAGATGCAAATACGAGAATGAATAAGTCTCTGGATGCATTAAGGCATGAACTTGCTAAGGTAAGAACCGGTAAGGCCACAACTGCCCTGTTAGACGGCATTAAAGTTGATTATTATGGTACGATGACACCATTAAACCAGGTCGGCAACGTTTCTGTTCTTGATGTTCATACCCTGGCAATTACTCCCTGGGATAAATCAATAATTTCTCATATTGAAAAAGCCATACTCGAAGCTAATATTGGATTTAATCCTATGAGTGACGGCACTAATCTCAAAATTCCAGTTCCACCATTGACTGAGGAAAGAAGAAAAGATTTTGTCAAGTTAATTAAAAGATTCGGCGAGGAAACAAAAATTGCCATAAGAAATATAAGAAGAGATTCCAACGATCATCTTAAAAGGGAAGAAAAAGAAAAGAAAATTTCTGAAGACCAACTTATTGAAGCAGAAGCAAGAATACAGAAATTCACAGATGAACATATAAAAATGGTTGATGAAATTCTTAAACATAAAGAAAAAGAAATAATGGAAGTATAGAAGGTAAAAAAGTAAAAATAGATAATATTTACACGTAATTATTACTGACTAATAGCTCTAATTGTTTTCTTATCCCTTAATTTGCTTAAAAATGGACATTTTACTTTTGGCACTTTATTTGTTAATTAAAGCCTGAATAGAATAGTTTTTAAGCAAGACACCCTCCATTTATAAACTGCCAATTTTTTACAATAAAAGATTTGGCAGTTCCTCTTTTTAAATTACTATTTCTTATTGAATGAGCTGCGGGGAATAAAAGTATTCTGAATGGCATATATTATCTCTTCCCTGTCCGCTTCCGCTTCAATCAAAATTTCTCCTATATTCTTTATAAGAATGAATTTGATTTTTCCCTCTCTATTCTTCTTGTCTGAAAGCATCCGATTTATTATCTCAGATTTGCTCAGATAGTTGGGGCATTCATAATCTATTTTTGAAGGAAGATTAAGAAAATAGTTCAAGGAAGTTTTATTTATAATTCCTTTTTTGAAAGATAAAAAGAGAGAGGAAATAATACCTGCAGCAACCGCATTTCCATGTTTAATTTTAAAATCAAAATAACTTTCGTAAGCATGTGCAAAGGTGTGCCCCAGGTTAAGGATTTTCCTCAACCCGGATTCTTGCTCATCTTCAGTAACGATTTCAGCTTTCATTTTAATACAAGAAGGAATTATCCTATTGAGAGCTTTAGTATTCAGAGAAATTATTGAATCGAAGGAATCATTTACATCATTATAAAAATCCCTATCAGATAGAAAGGCATATTTGATTATTTCCCCTGTTCCGGAAATAATTTCCTTTTCAGGAAGAGAATCAAGAAATACAGTATCAGTTAGAACAAAATCAGGCTGATAAAATGTACCGACAATGTTTTTTCTATTAAGAAAATTTATTCCAGTCTTTCCCCCAATAGAAGAATCTACAGCAGCAAGCAAAGTAGTCGGAATTTGAACAAGCTGAATTCCCCTTAAATATGTTGAAGCAACAAAACCAGCAATATCCCCAGTTACCCCTCCGCCGATAGCTACAATTAAAGAATCCCTCCCATAGTTATTATCTGCCAAAAATGCAAGGATACTATTATAACGTTCAACCGATTTGTATTTTTCCCCTGAGGGCATAATATAATAATTATTTTTGCCTGGAAATTTTTCCATTACTGATTTGATCCTTTCAGAATGAAATTTTATAACATTTTTATCAATCACAAAAAGGATATTCTTATTTAATCCTTTTTCTGCAATCAGTTTGGGTAACAAATTAAATGATTCCGCTCCCGAATAAACCTCATACCTATCTTTACCTTTTAGTACTTTAATTATTTTCATTTTTTATTCAATTTCTTTATTAATAATTTTAACAATCCGGTCAACAGTTTTCCCAACCGGCATATTATCTGTTTCTATTATGAAGTCGGACTGCTCATAAAAGATCTTTCTTTTTTCATAAAGCAAATTTATTCTTTTTAACAAATCTTCCTTAGTAAAACTTTCACCAATATCAGATAATAACACAGGACGGTCTTTTTTGTATTTCAACCTTTTATAAGCAGATACAGGAGAAAGTTTAAGATAAAAAAGAAGACCGGTTTTTTTAAGTATTTTAAGATTTTCCTCATTCGCAATAGTTCCGCCCCCCAAGGAAACAACAATTTTATTGTTTTCAGAGATTTCAAGGAGAGTTTTTCTTTCAAGGACTCTGAAATGTTCTTCCCCATTGACATTAAAGATTTCCTTTATTTTCAAGCCTGTTTTATTTTCAATAACGCTGTCAAGGTCATAGAACTCCCATCCCAGAGTGTTCGCCAGAATAGGTCCAATGGTACTTTTGCCTGAACCCATAAATCCAGTTAAATAAACAATTTTTTTATCCATAATATAGATTGTAAAATAATGGAATCTAATTGAAAATTAAAGGGTTTTAATAATGAAATGACACCTTTGTTATTAGAGAAATTCCTTTAAAAAACAAAACCCCCTTAATTAAAACTAAGGGGGTATAAAAATAATAGTTCAGTTATTTACTGACCAAAGAATTTATATCTGTTATCAACTATTTTTGCATCTTTCTTTATTTTTGCCAGCCATTGATTAAAGAACATACCTTTTTTCTCTTGAAGGATATTATCTCTAATTTGATTCCTTTGTGCCTGGTAAACAGCATTATCAAATGCTGATTTACTTATCAATTTTATCAAGTAATAACCTCTCAACCCTTTAACAGGTTCTGAGACTTTATTTAAATCAAGTGCAAAAGCTTTGTCCATGAAAGCAAAATCACGTCCTACTTTAGGCACACCCCCCGATAAATTAAAATTACCAGTTGTATCAACAGTTATTTTATTATTCAAAGAGGAAGCTATTGATAAATTTCCATTCAGTTTACCAGCTACGCCTTCAATTATTTCTTTAGCTTTTAAATATTTTTTTACTTTTAACACTTCAGGTTTGACCAAGTTTTTAACTTCATCAAATGAACGAGTCCCTTCCGAAATAACATCAGAAACCATCACAACAAAATAACCTGATTGCATTTTGAAAGGTTCACTAACTTTACCTTTGCTGTTATCAAAAGCCCAGTCAATTAATCTTTTATTTTGTCCAATTCCCGGAACCGAGACAACATCCTTATTGAATGGGGTGGATTCAAGAACATTATATTTCATTAAACTGGCTTCTTTTTCAAAACCATTTTTATCAGCAATATAAGAGAAATCCTGAGCTAAACTAAGTTTTGAATCCTTCGTAGCCGCAGAAGGTTTTACCGGCGCAACAATCTTTTCAGCAACAAATCTTTTATCAGATTTACCTGTAATTTTGATGATATGGTAACCGTAAGGAGTTTTGACGGGTTTCAGAAGTTCTCCAACTTTTCCATCAAAGCATGCTTTTTCGAATTCAGGGACCATAGACCCTTTTCCAAACCAACCTAATTGGCCTCCTTTTTCTGAATTAGATTTATCACCAGATTTTACTTTAGCGAGCTGTTCGAAGCTTGCACCGGCTTTAATCTGATCATAAATTTTTTGGGCTTCAGCTAATTTAGCAGCATCGTCTCCCTGGTTTATAAGGATATGGGATGCTTTAACAAATTCCAATTTTCCAGATACTATATTATCCAACTTATAAAGTGCAACACCTTCATTTGAAGTTACAGGTCCCACAATAGTACCGGGTTGTGAATTAATAAAATTATCAGCTACCGAAGAAGGTAAAGAAGAAATATTCATTGTATCTCTGGAATATGGATATGAAGAATACATCTCGACTGCAGATTTCAATGACAACGTATCACTCTTCTTCATCTTGGAAAGAATTGTTTCCAGATTTCTTTTAATGATTGAGGAATCGTCAGAGGAAGCAATAAATGAAAAACTCACATACTTTAATTTTCTTTGGACATCTACATGGTACTTTTCAAGATGATTATCATAGTATTTTTTCAAGTCCTCATCTGTAATTTTAAAGTCAGCATCAGGGAATTGATTATAATCAACCAAAGCGAACTGCGCATTTAAATTTATATTCTGATCCATGAATTTTTTTCTTATCTCATTCTCGCCCACATTTATAGATGCAAGCAGAAGACTCTGCAATTTTTCACTTAGACGAGTCTGTTTAACATATTCCTCGGCTTGAATGAGCGGAGCTTTATTACGCGGGTCCATAATTGCATTATCATAAGCCTGCCGGTTAAACTTTCCGGTAGAATCNNACTTCATCATCAGAAACCGATAATCCAAATTTTTTAATTTGATCTTCTATAAGAGTTTGATTAACCACAGCATCCCAAACCTGATCCCGGAATTGATCCATATTTTCTTCATCAATATCCTGACCTGTTTGTTTTTTCTGGTTTTCCTTTTGCTGATCTATGGCTTTTACAAAATCCTGGTACGAAATGTCCTTACCGTTAACCGACCCGACATTGTTCCCATGAACTCCAAAAATTTCCATCAACTTGGAATCTGAGAGTACCATAAAAAGGACAAATAAAACACCTACTGATAGGATAAAAGCAGGGGCTAAGCTTCTCATTTTGGCCATCATAGCCATATATTATTTCTCTCCAGTATATAATTAAATAATCAAGAAGCTAAAAATATCTACAAACCCCTAAAAAAGCAATGTAAATTTAACATATTCTTTAACTGGGTTAGGGATAAGAATAATAGAATCCTTATCAGTTGACTTTAACTATAATCAAAATTATGTTATTTTAGTTTTTGAAAATAGAATGGAATAGCTAAAATGATAGGAAATAACGATTTTTTGAAATATGTGCCAATTTTTTCTGAACTAAATGACACTACAATTGAACAGATTTCTAAAATTGGGATCAGGAAAACCTTCAAAAAAAATTCAGTTGTTCTTTTTGAACATGAAACCGGATCAGCCCTATTTGTAATTGTGGAGGGGAAAGTTAAAATCTCAAGAGTAAGTGATGATGGAAGAGAAGTTATTTTAACTATTTTAAATGACAGCGACTTCTTTGGAGAAATGGCAATCCTTGATGGTTTATCCCGTTCCGCTAATGTAACTGCTATGGAGGATTCAGAATTATATATTATACAGAGAAATGATTTTATAGAATTGCTTCAAATACATCCCGAAATATCAATAGCCTTACTGAAAGAACTTACCCAACGCATGCGAGCCGCCGATTTGAAAATAAAATCTTTATCTCTTAAAGATGCTGAAGGAAAAGTTGCTACTGTTATACTCCAGCTGGCAGATGATATAGGGAAAATAAAAAATGGAGCTGTGGAAATAGAAAAACTCCCACTTCAGCATGACCTTGCAAATATGGCAGGCACTTCAAGAGAAACTATTTCAAGAACATTACATTCATTTGTAAAAAAAGAACTTATCTATCTTAAAGGCTCTAAACTAAGAATTCTTAATTATGAAAAATTCAAAGAACTGTTTACATAAATTATGACCACGAAAGCAGATTTACATATACATACAAATCATTCTGATGGTTTTTATTCTCCCAAAGAAATAGTATTAAAAGCAAAAGAAAAATCCTTAGATATTATTAGTATTACCGACCATGATAATCTTTCAGGTATAAGAGAAGCCGCAGACACAGGGAAAGATGTAGGAATTGAAGTTATCCCGGGAATTGAAATAAGTTCCGACATAAGAGATAAAGAAGTGCATATCCTTGCATACTTTATTGAACCGGGGAATGAAGAAGTTGAACGCTATCTTACATTTTTCAGGGAAGAAAGGAAAAAACGGGCTTTACGAATATTAAATAAACTTCGTTTGATTGGAATTCCCATTTCTTCGGATGAAGTTATGGAAAAAGCAGATACATATGCTATCGGACGTCCCCATATAGCCCATGCATTGCTTGAAAAAGGATTTGTTAGTTCTTATTTCGAAGCCTTCAATAAATATATTGGGAATGGATGCCCCGCATATGAGAAGAAAGTCCATCTTTCACCACAGAGCGCATTTAAAATTATTAGTGATGCGGGAGGACTATCTTTTATTGCCCATCCGGGTAATATGCCCGAGGATATCTTAAAAGAACTTATTGAAGCAGGAGTGGACGGTATCGAAGTGTATCACCCATCCCATTCTCCCCAGCATATTAAATTCTACAAGGGAATTGTAAATGAATACTTTCTTCTTGAATCCGGGGGGTCAGATTTCCATGGCGGGAAAAGAGACGACGAAAAGAATTTAGGGAAATATTATTCAAGCTTAGTTGTTGTCGAGGCAATGCGCAACCGACTTCTAAAAAACACAGCCTAATTTTTTTCGGATGAATCGTTGATAACCAGATGAAGCATTTTGTATTGATTTTTTGTTCGGTGCTATTCTTTACAAAAAATTACTTTGCCCAAGATATTCCACCTATTAAAATTGATTTTGCTTCTCAGGTAATTTCTTCAGACGGAAAAGTTGTCGGTTATATTGGTGAGAAGAACAGGGCTGATGTTAGAAGCACCGGGTATGTTTCAAAATATGTAATCTGGACACTACTTGCGACTGAGGATAGGGATTTTTACAACCATAATGGTGTTTCCTACAAGGGATTAGTAAGAGGAATATTAAAAACAATTACCGGATCCACTCAGGGAGGAAGTACAATTACAATGCAACTTGCCAGAAACTTATTTCTCTCATCAGAAAAGACTGTAACCCGGAAAATAAAAGAAATAGAATTAGCTAAATTACTTGAAAGTAAATTCTCTAAAGATCAGATATTATTGATGTACCTGAACACAGTATATTTTGGACATGGAGTTTACGGAATATGGGCAGCTTCAGAGGAATATTACAGCAAGACACCGGATAAGTTATCGATTACCGAAAGTGCTGCCATTATAGGTCTTCTTCAAGGTCCCGGGATATACGACCCGCTAAAGCATCCTGATAAAATGTTATCAAGACGAAATGAAGTACTTCACAATCTTGTTGAAACTGATAAAATGTCAGAACAAGAATTTAATTCGTTGAGGAAGATTCCCTTAAATCTGAGAATGAATGATCACATTGGGAAGCATTTTATTGAACATGTAAGGAAAGAAGCAGCCGAGATTCTAAAACCATTCGGGAAATCTCTTAATACTGATGAATTTAAGATCACAACTACCTTAAACTACGAGATGCAGAAAGCAGCCGAGAATGCAGAAAAGTCTCAATGGAACAATTTCCCTGCTTCAATGAAAGAATCACAGATTGGTTTGATCAGCATTGAGAATGGGACCGGAAAGATAAGAGCCATGATTGGCGGGAATCCTAGTTCAGATTTCAGAGGTCTGAATAGATCTGTCCAGATTAAAAGGCAGCCAGGTTCTTCATTTAAACCTTTTCTTTACGGCTCCCTTCTTCAGAATGGAACAACACTCGCAGCCCCACTGCTTGATGCTCCTATTGTAGTGGACTCGGGTAAATTTAATGAATGGCGCCCTTCCAACTCTGATAATAGTTATTCGGGGAAATATCTTACAATGGAAACGGCTATTCAACATTCTATTAATCTTTGTGCTGCGTATGCCATTACACATCTGACAATCCCAGATTCTGTAGTAGCATTCTCCAGAAAATTAGGAATACAATCGCAAATACCTTCTTATCCTTCGATTGCACTTGGAACGGGAGAAGTTTCACCAATTGAAATGGCAGCCTCTTTTTCAGTATTTGCAACGGAAGGCACCTATTCAAAGCCTTATTCAATTGTTAAAATTGAAGATAAGAATGGGAGAGTTTATTATTCCGGAAATGAACAGACCACTGTTGTGCTTGATTCTGCAACTTCATATTTAATGACACAGGCATTAGAAAAAGTAGTAGATGGCGGAACTGCTGTTTCTGTCAGGAAATATTATAAAGGATTTGCTGCCGGTAAAACCGGTACAACGCAAAATTCAACCGATGCCTGGTTTGTTGGATATAATAAGTCATTAACGACAGCAATATGGATAGGATACGACAATCCAAGAAGGAAATTGGGAGGAGGTTTTCAGTATGGGGGATCTGCATGCGGACCGATCTGGGGGAAAATGATGTCATCAATTTCCAGAGAATTTTCCGGATTCAGTTCAGATACCTATAGCCGTCCTCCTGAAATTAAAGATATGGAATTATGCTTAGACAGCGGTGAATTGGCAGTAGAAAAATGTATCCATAAGGGAACTTTTCCGGTAAATACAAATAAACTTCCTCCGGAATGTTCAATTCACTCTACCAATAAAGTAAGGTTCGATATCCATTACGGCTGGTAATTTCTTACACAGCCGAGAACCCATCAGTTTTATACTGCTATTCAGAATAATAGTCAATGACTCTTTTAATTGCTTCTTCACAGACCTTACAGAATGGCTTTTTACCTTTACTGAACATAATGCAGTCGAGTATAGGTCTATAAATACCTTTTGAAACATACCCGGCACCTTCAAATGCACCAACCATATTATGGAATTTACTTTTTTGGAAATATTTATCTATCCATTTTTGGTGTTCCCTGTCCTTAGCATCATATTCATCCTGAAGTTTCTTCACATCTGCTTCAGGGGCTTTATTTCTTTTAAGTTCTGCTATTTTATTATTCTGCTCTCTTCTTATTTTCTGCCAGGCAAGATCTGTTGAATCAAAGACTTCTTTTTCCCAGGGAGTTGGAATTTCAACCCCGTGAGTCAGGTACTGGTTCCATTTAATATTTGTTTTGTCAAGCAGAGCAGTAATATTTGGTTCTACAGGTTCAATCCCCTTTGGATAAAAATCATTGTAGGAAACATCAGAGGTATAATACTCATCAGCTAAACCAGCAAATGAATGCCCGAATTCATGCAGGAAGAGGTATTCGTGCCATTGGTTATCAGCGGTAAAAGTGCAGTAAAGGTTATAGATTCCGCCGCCGCCGTACCTTTTATGATTAACCATAATATAAATCGCATCGTAAGGAACGCTGCCTGCAAGATCACGCATGGTTTTATTGTCTTCCGTCAACAAATATCTTTCAGATCCGAGTGAATAAAAAGTAGCACTAAGAATTGTTTTCTTAAAAGAATTATGATCGGGTTCATTTACACCGCTTTCTTCAGAAGCTTTAAAAACACCATATACATTAAATTTATCCTTATTGCTTTTATATGGTTCCTGATTAAAGAATGTTTTAGTAAACCTAGCCAGGTCGTTTTTGAATTTCTTTTCTTCCCCGGCAGTATATCCTTCGGCTAAGATAACAACATCAACTTTAATATGCGGATCGCCACTCTTGAGACTTTCATACACCTTTACGTTTTTATCAATACCCTGATCTTTAATAATCAGGAGGTCATCGGGATTAATTTCACTTCTGTAAATTTCAGTCAGAAGATTATCTTTCCCCCTAATTTCAACAGCAAAGATAATTTTCTGCTTTGGATAAGGAATAATGGCGGATTCATGATACGTCTTTTTAATTCCATTCAAACCGTCATCGCTTGTCTTATATTCGCCGAAATAGCTATTAAATCCTTTTGAATAAATTAAGGTTTTAGTTGCCGCGTCGTATATCTTGAAATAATAACTACCATTATTAAAATTATCGATTAGATTCTTTAGGCTGCCCGCCCAGGTGCCATATTTATAGATTTTATCCAGTGTAATGATTTCAGATTTTGAATCACCGATATGGTAATAATCAATTCTCATAGTTTTATCGATAAAATAGTTATCGAAAGAAACTGACTGTGCTTTAATAAGCATTGAGGCCAATGATATAAACAGAGAAATCAAAACTAACTGTTTCATGATATTCCTTTAATGATGTCAACAAATATTTTAACCTTTCATTGGGCACTTTACCAGGCATAAGCTTCAGGAGCCTGATTGCCGGGACCAGGCCAAATTTCATTTAACTTATTCAATATCTCTTCAGATAATTTAATAGCTGACGCATTAACGTTCGCCTCCAGTTGCTCTAAAGTGCGCGGACCTATAATAGGCGCGGTAACAACAGGATTGCTTATTACCCATGCAAGCGCAACGTCTGCTGGGGCATATCCTGCTTCTTTGCATAATTTTTCATAGGATTCCAGTTGAGGACGAAGTTTATTAATTGATTTTTGTAAAAGTTCTCCGTTGCGCCTTCCGGTTTTCTGACCATCTATTACACCGCATAATATTCCACCTCCCATTGGGCTCCAGAGTATTAAACCCATTCCCATTGCCTTGCAAGCAGGAATAACTTCAAGTTCGATATGCCTGTTGCGGAGACTATAAATGCTCTGTTCAGAAACTAAACCAAGAAAATGTCTTTCTTTGGCTTTATAGTTGGCTTCAACGATATTCCAGGCGGCAAAATTACTGCTGCCGATATAAAGAACCTTCCCTTCCTTAACCAACTGTTCCATTGCCTGCCAAATTTCCTCCCAGGGAGTGGCTCTGTCAATGTGGTGCATCTGGTATAAATCGATATGATCAGTCTGTAGTCTTTTGAGACTTCCTTCACATGCTTTTTTAATATGGTAAGCGGATAACCTGGATTCATTAACTCTATCCCCCATGTCACCATAAACCTTGGAAGCAAGGACAATCCTATCTCTCCTGCCTTCACCTTGAGCAAGCCACCTGCCTATAATATTTTCAGTTATACCTTTCCCCTTATCCCATCCATACACATTAGCCGTATCGAAGAAATTTAATCCAAGCTCAAGAGCTTTGTCCATAATCTTAAAACTATCTTCTTCAGAAGTGAAGGGACCAAAATTCATAGTACCTAAGCAAAGATTGCTTACCGACAAACCGGTTCTTCCAAGATGATTATACTTCATTACATCTCCTTATTTTTTATTAAATTTATTTTATGTTCTTTTGTTTCTTAGGATTAAAGATAATAAAAATTAGGATTTCTATGGATGACCTGAAAGACTTTACGCTTTTTGCCCAAAATCTGGCTGAAATATCAGGTAAAATTATTAAAGGTTATTTCAGGACAAATATCACTATAGATACTAAATCTGACCAGTCCCCTGTTACAATTGCCGATAAAAAGGCAGAAGAACTGATGCGGGAAACTATAATGAATAATTTTCCGGAACATGGGATTATAGGAGAAGAATTTGGCAGCCATAATGAGGTTTCTGAATATCAGTGGATACTTGATCCTATTGACGGGACGAAGAATTTTATCTGCGGAGCCCTTTCCTTCGGTACGCTTATCGCGTTAACTAAGAAGGGCAAACCAATATTAGGTGTAATAAACCAGCCTGTTTTAAATGAGTGCCTTATCGGTGATAATGAAACCGCCAGGCTAAATGGAGTTATTGTTAAAGTAAGAAACAGAAGCAAACTATCGGATTCAGTACTCCTTACAACCGATCACCTTGACATTCAGAAATACCAGGACATAGATAAATTCAATTCCTTAATTCACAAAGTTAAATTATATAGGAATTGGGGAGATTGTTACGGTTATTATCTGATAGCCACCGGGTTTGCCGATATAATGATCGACCCAATTATGTCGGTCTGGGATTCTATGGCGCTTATTCCTATAATACGAGGCGCTGGTGGAACGATAACCGATTACCATGGTAATGATCCTGTGGCAGGTAAAAGCATCATTGCCACGGGTTCAGCGGAAGTTCACAAGGAAGTGATTAAAATTCTTAACTAGATCATCGCTTACTTGATGGAAGCCCTCTCTGCCTATATTGTTGATACCGAGTTTTCATAGACTCGTTTTCGAGTTTCAGATCGGCTAACTCTTTAAGAAGTTCTTCTTTTTATTTATGAGCATAAAGTGCAATAATATTAAGAAGCGATTCTTTAGTAAAGGGTTTGGGTAAATAATCATCACAGCCGGCAGCTAACGAATTTATCTTATCTGATTCGAAAGCATGCGCAGTAACCGCTATGATGGGTATATGAGAAAATTCTTTGGATACTCTTAACTCTTTTGTCAGTTCCAATCCGTTCCTGCTCCCTTTAATTGTTATATCCATTAAGATTATATCAACTTTTTCTTTCTTTAATATCTCCATTGCCTCATCTGAAGAAGGTGTAATTATGACGCTATAATTATTTTCTATAAATCTTCTTATGGTTACCTGGTTCATAAGATCATCTTCAACCAACAGAACCACCTTATTTTGCAGTTCTTCCGGCATAAGAAGAATATTGGGAGCTATCACTTTTTTAGATTTATTTTCAATGAGTTGCTCCCCTTTACCGAAGTTAATAGAAAATGTTGTCCCTTCGCCTTTTTTACTTTCGACATTAATGACACATTTATTCAGGTTGATAACTTTTTTAACTATTGCGAGACCAAGTCCAATTCCTTCATACGCTCTTCCGTATCCCATTTCTTCCTGTAGGTATGGTTCGAATATATGATCCAAATATTCCTGGTTGATTCCAATTCCAGTATCTTTTACATCAAGGATCAAATCATCATTTTTTTCTTTATGAAGAATAACATTGACAGACCCTTTATTGGTATATTTAATAGCGTTATCCAGCAAATTGGAAATAGCCATTGTTATTGAATATTCGTCAGCAAATATCGCAGTACTCCCGCAGTTATTCCGGAATGAAAGTTCAAGTGATTTGTTTTTAGCCGCAATATGGAATTCTTTAACAAGGTTTGTACAGATAAGTGAAATATTTATTTTATTTGGTGTTATGTTGAATTCTCCTATATGCAGACGGGAATAGTTCAAAATCATATCCACAGTTCTTATAATGCGGTTGCTTGAAATATCTATTCCTTCAAACAGCACCTCATCTCCTTCCTTTATATTACTTTGGTATGTTTCTTTGATTATACTGGTCATACCAAGTATCCCGGTTAAGGGGGTTCTGATTTCGTGGGATATGTTGGCTATAAAAGCATCCTTTAATTTATTTGCAGATTCAGCCTTTTCTTTTGCTGCAATCAATTCCTGCTCGGTTCGTATTCGCCCGGTAATATCGCGACCATACAGATTGGCGTAGTCAGCAGCAACAATCGGCGCAATGTGGAACGAATACACCCGCTCGCCGTAATCGAGATCAAGCACTTGCGTTGTAATGTTGTGCATAGACTGGAACACGGCTTCCTGCAACATGGGAGGGGCTTCCTTGCCAACTTGCAGATGCCAATCTGCCAGCAGGCTCACGCCGGACTCATTCACGAAGAGCAGCGTGCCATCCCGGGCGATGCGCAAGATCGGGCTGGGGTTCTCTGATGGAAACCTCGCCAGGTTTAGGATTTCTTCCTCCGCCTTCTTTCTTTCGGTGATGTCTTCAACTGTTCCATCATAGTACAAAGTCTTTCCGTTAGAATCCCGAATAGCATGAGCGCTTTCATGTACATCAAGAGTAGTCCCGTCCTTTTTTGTCCATTTTGACACCAAACCGATTATATAACCTGATTTTTCTATCTCGCTCTTGAATTTACTTCGTGGGTAATCAGGTTCATAACCTTTTTGCTCAAGATTGCGCTGTGCCAATTCATCAATATTATCAAACCCCAGCATCCGGATCATTGTTTGATTTGCTAAAAGGATATCACCCTGGGGAGTAGTCCGGTAAAGTCCTATAGTTGAGTTTTCAAATAAACTGTGGAATCTTTCCTCGCTTTCTTTAATTGTTTCTTCTGCACGTAAGCGTTCAGTAATATCAACATCAGTTCCGCGATAACCAATAAGGTTATTTTTTTTGTCAAGAATTGGAATACCGGTTGTAGAAAGAATAATTTTTCTTCCATCTTTATGAATTTTACAATTGATAAAATTTCTAATGCTTTCTTTACGGGCAAACCTACCAAGGGCTGCCTGTTTTATCTCTTCTTTATTCTCCGGATCAAAAAAATCATAAAAATATTTAATACCGACGAGTTCTTTAGCTTCATAGCCCAATAGCTCTTTTATAACCGGACTTACATAAGTGTATTTACAGTTACTATCCACTTCCCAAATCCATTCGCGTGCACTCTCTGATACTTGTTTAAAACGTAATTCACTTTCCCGCAATACTTCTTCGGCTCTTTTGCGCCCGGTAATATCAGCCATTGTCATTTTGCACTCTTGCCCATCAATGCCAGCTGTTGCGTCTATATGTACATAAAACAGTTCGTTCCCTTCTTTGAGGAGCGATACCTCGCAGCTTGTTTTTATTTTGCTTTTAAATACTTTCTGCAGTAATTCATTGAAAGCAGGACGGGTCTCTTCAGAAATGAAAAGCCCGAAACGGCTGTTCAACAACTTAGCACGATCAACGCCAAGCATAGACGAACCGGTGAGGTTTGCTCTGCATACCGTACCATCGCGCTTTAGATTAAAGTAGCCTGCAGGCGCGAAATCATAGAGGTCGGTGTATTGCTTAAGTCCTTCCTCTACATCTTCTCTGGAATCCTCGAGTTCCTCATTTATTATCTCCAGTTCAATTTGGTGAGTCTGCAGTTCATTTACCAGCCGGAGTAATTCTTCATTTGTTTTTGGAAGAATAGTTTTCTTCGAAATCTTTTTAAGCCGTTCTTCTGCCTTGCGTCTAAGTCCGGCGGCTTCCGATGAAATGTTATTTTTCTTTTCCATAACTCTTCTTCCTTTTAATCTTCTTTCTTTGGCCGTAGTTTTTCAATTCGTAAATCTTCATCGGCTTCCTCAAGCTCTTCTGTCTGTGTAGCAAATCTTTTTTCAAGTTCCGTTTGGGCTTGTTTAAGCTTAGCCTCTAAAGTTTTTGCAATTGTGATGTCTCTATATGTAACAACCACACCGTCAATCTTATTATCTAAAGTACAGTATGGAAGAATTCGCATTAAGTACCAGAATCCGCTGCTAGTGGAAATCTCCTTTTCCATACTAATCAAAGTCTGATGCACTTCATTCGCGTCTTTAGCAAATTGGGAGTAGAAGAGTTCGGAAGCGATATCGGTTATTGATCTGCCTACATCGCGGGCAATTAGTTTTGTAATCTTGGTTATCTGACTGGTAAAACGTTTTACGTGAAGTGCATTATCGAGAAACAGTATTGCGATATCTGTGCTGTCGAACAGATTTTTAACATCGTTGTTAATCATGGTCAATTCATCCACTTTTGACTGCAGTTCATGATTTATAGTATGAAGTTCTTCGTTCATTGACTGCATTTCTTCTTTAGAGGTAAGTAATTCCTCATTAGTGGATTGGAGTTCTTCGTTTGCTGACTGTAATTCTTCCTGCGCAGTTTGCATCTCTTCCCGAATGCTTTCATTCTCCTGCCGGGTTTGTTTCAATTCAAGTTCAAAATCTTTTGTATGAGCTGTTCCTGCGGGTATTTGTTTTCCTTTTCCGGATATTTTTGTTTTCGGCAGGGATGTTAATTCCGTAAAGACGATCATCACCATACCCGTAAGTGTTTCCGGTTCATTGATAGGCTGAACAGTAAGGTTCAAAGCTTGAGTACCGCCATTAGTATCAACTATAACATTTGTGAGCTTAACTGTTTCTTTATTTCTTAGTGCCTTTTGAAAAGCTCTGGTTAGTTCGTGGCGGAGCCCTTCGCGTGCCATAGCAAAAATATTCCAGTTTGCTTTACCAACTGCAGGTTCAAGATACTTGCCGGTTCGTCCGCTTATGTATATGATATCTCCGCTATTGTTGGTTAGAATTGCCGCCGGTGAATAAGTCTGCAACAACAGTTGATCAGCAAGCGATTGAATGTTGGCAGTTGGTTTTAAGAGATTTGTTTGCTGCTGTTCAGCTTTCCGGGTGCGCACAAAAGATGATGGAAAATCAAGAACATCATAAGGTAATGCATTTTCAAGACGCCTGTAGATTTTTGATTTGCTTTTAACTTGTTTAAACAAATCAGTAAAACTGCCGGGCGTTTCCGCGCTTCCTAAAATAAGTATTCCGCCGGGATTCAATGTAAAATGAAATAATGGAATCAGTTTTTTCTGCAGTTCTATGGTCATGTAAATGAGCAGATTACGGCAGCTTAAAATATCGAGTTTAGTAAAAGGGGGATCCATTACAACGCTCTGTGGTGCAAAAATTACCATCTCACGAATGGCTTTGGAAATTTCGTAGCCGCGTTCTTTCTTAATGAAAAAGCGCTTTAGCCGCTCAGGCGTTACATCTTGAGCGATGTTATCCGTGTAAAAACCAATACGTGCCTTCTCAAGTGCTGACCGGTCAAGGTCGGTTGCAAATATCTGCAATGTTATATCTCTTGACGGCTTAAGTTTCTCAATAAATTCTTTAAAGATAATAACCAAAGAATACGCCTCTTCACCGGTAGAACAGCCTGGAACCCAGGCTCGTAGTGTATGACTATGTGAACGCTCAGCCAGAAGCGAAGGCAGAACTTTGTTTTTTAACTCTTCCCACATTTCCGGATCGCGAAAGAAATTTGTTACTCCAATTAATAGTTCATTAAAAAGTATTTCTATTTCCCGTGGATTCTCCTGGAGGTAGCGGACATAGTTAGCAATTTTATCAATTTGGTGGATGCCCATCCGGCGCTCAATCCGCCGGTAAACTGTATTTTTTTTATAGAGTGAAAAATCCTGTCCGGTTTGGGAACGCAGCAGAATTATGATCTTTTCCATTGCGCTGTTGGCTTTGTCATCATCACCATGCCCCTGCTTTGCAATGTGCGGTGCGTACTTCAGATAAGCGATTATCTTTCCGGGGAGCTCTTTAACCGGAGCCACTATGTCAGCTAGTCCTGAGTCGATAGCGCTTTTGGGCATACCATCGAATTTTGCGGAAGAAGGTTCCTGCACAAGAACTATTCCGGCTTTTTCTTTTATAGCTTTAATCCCAAGCGTTCCGTCTGTTCCCATACCAGAGAGGATAACTCCATAGCTCCGTTCCCGCTGGTCATCTGCAAGTGAACGGAAAAAGAAATCAATAGGCAAACGGAGTCCACGAGGCGCTATAAAATCAAGCAGATGTAAAACGCCATGAAGTATAGACATGTTTTTATTTGGGGGGATAACATAAACACAGTTAGGTTGTACGCGTGTGTGATCTTTTGTTTGCATAACTTTCATGGCAGTTGCGCGCTGAAGGAGTTCTACCATAATCCCTTTATGAGTTGGATCGAGATGCTGCACAATAACAAAAGCCATATTGCTTCCTTCGGGCACATTCTTAAGAAAAAGATCAAGCGCCTCAAGTCCGCCCGCTGAAGCGCCGATACCAACGATTGGGAAACTTGCAGTATGCTTTTTTATGACAGTTTCATTCTGCTTTGCATCTTTCAACTGTATGCCTGCGGATTTCAGTTTCTTTTTTGTGACGTGAATATTTTGGCGCGGGGTTACTTTTTCTTTGTTATTATTTTTTCTCATACTTTATTACTCCTACTACGCTAACGATTGTTAATAGTCTCATAAAAGTTCCTATAATTTATAGTATAGGAAATGAACAAAATAAAAAGGACGCAAACCTAAATACATCCTGCTTAGAGGTACTACCACGTACCCGACACAAAAACATAAATAGGCTGCGTCCAGAGGGACGCAGTCCTATCCGCCTGTTCTTGTGTCTTGAAAGTGTGGTAGTTTTCTAAGCTGAACAGAGCGTAAGACTACGCAAATTATTCTATGAATGGTTAACTATTCGATAATAACCTTATGAATTTGTTTAAACTTAAATTTATTTTATGACAATTACCAGTATTTTTAATTTTTGTAGTCTATTAACTTAGTTATATCCAAGCTTTGCCTGGTGCTCATTTCATCAATATAAACTTCTTTGCGGAACTGTAATTTCCTGATTCCAGCCGGTATAAATATATTCCGCTTGCAAGGTTACTTCCGTTAAATTGAACTGAGTAATTACCTGCTGGTTTATATTCATTTACTATGGTAGCCACTTTACTTCCTATTACATTGAAAATGGTGAGCTTTACATTTCCTTCTTTTGCAATCGAGTAGCTTATAGTGGTGCTTGGGTTAAAGGGATTTGGATAATTTTGAGCCATATCATAAACTGCCTGTCAAACCAAGGTTTACCGGCAAAGGTGATTGCTGAGAAAAAGGAACTACATCTTTTGGGTGAGCTTACCTGCTATATTCTCGCAGGAATTATTTACTTATCATTGAACTTTTCTGATCCGAGTAACACAGCAACCCATTTTGTGCTTTCACTACTTTCAAATGCAAATTTCAGCGTCATTGTTAGCGGTATACAAAGAATTGCACCTATTAAACCGAGGAGACCGCCCCAAAAAATCAGGGAAAGAAAGACGACCAATGTAGAGAGCCCTAGTTTCCTGCCCATCAGCCGTGGTTCAATCACATTGCCTATTATGAATCCAATGATAATATATCCGATTGCCACAAGCAGAACGCTCCCCATTCCCAGTTGAACAAGTGCCATTAGCATTGCAGGAATGGCGGCAATAGCCGAACCGATATTAGGTATATAATGAAGCAGAAATGCAAGGAAACCCCATAGAACTGGAAATTGCACGCCAAGTATGTACATCCATAGCGCGATTAAGATTCCAGCCAATAGGTTAATTAGAGTTTTGATAACCATATAGCGTTTCATATCGGTGGCGAATTTTGTGAACTGGGGAAATACCTGTTTAGGGTCACCGAGTACGGTGCGGAGTTTTACAGGAAAGCTTGAGACTTCCAGTAGTATAAAGGTCACTGTGAGCAGGATCAGGACAAGATCAGAAAGTACAGAACCCAATCCCGTTAGTAAGTTGGCAGTAAGTTTCATTACTGCTGCCGGGTTAATATATTCCAGTAAAAATTTATTGGTGAGTACAATACCTTTGCGAGTTAACACAACACTAAGCTCCAGGACTTGTTCCCGAATGCGTGTTTGTAATAAAGGAAGTTCATCTGAAAAGCTGCTGAAGGATGAGCCAATTTGTGCGCCAATTAGAACTATAACAATTATCATTACAGCCATAACTATCAATACTGCAATTCCGGATGGAACGCGTTTTTCTTTTAACCAGAGTACCGGAGGGGTTCCAAGTAGTGCAAGAAAAACTGCGACAAGGAACAGAACAACAACTGATTGTGCAAGATTAATCCCTGCAATGATTATGACAATAGCGGCAATGCTTACAAGGGTGCGCATGCCGCGAGAAGAATTACTTTGTTCGGCCATAAGAATCTATACTCAGAGTGCGCGACGTCCGCTAATCAGTTGAAATATGATTATTATAACAGCAATTACCAGAAGTATGTGAATTACACCACCCAAAGTGTAAGAAGTAGCGAATCCAATTATCCACAATACAATTAAAATTACAGCGATAGTATATAACATATTAAGTCTCCTTTCCGTTTAATTTTCAATTTTTAAGTGCTATAACAAGATATAAAGAGAAATAAAATAATTCAATCAGCCAAAGGGATGAAAAAGGAACTACATCAAATGAATGAGACTTTTAAATAAAGCTTTTTACTTTCTGATTTCCGTTAATTCAAATTCAATGGTGCTGTATCCCAGTATATCTCTCAGAAATCCCAACATCCCACCACCTTCAATTATAATTTTCGCCTTTATTAACCCAAGATCCTTTACATACCACTCGGTTACGGTATTTTTCTCATTTGAAGAACCCTCAATAACAGATTCTAATTTTATTGCTTCAAAAGTTCCTGCCTTTGTTATGATGAATTCTTTATTAAGAACTTTTCCGAAAATCTTAACTTTTGTGGTTCCATTTTTTGAATACTCTTCGCCTTCCCATTTCCATTCTCTCCCCGGAAACAGAGGGAGTGGAAATCTCAACAATGGTTTATTATATGTAAAGGTTTCCTCTTTTTTAATAAATAGAAGCACATTGAGAAATTGATATGTTTCTTTTACATAAATGCCATCATCTTTTATTATCAAAGTTTGTCTGTATTTGAATTTATCAGCTTCACTGGAACTGATAGTATATTCACCTGTCCTAAAATATTTTGTAATACTTTCACCAAATGAGGACTTATAAACCAATATTAAATTATTATTAACAGGGAAGTACGAAGTTGGGTTAATATTCGCTTCATTTTTATGTGAAAAAGCGCTATTCAAGGCAGCTACTACAAGAATCAATAGAAGGATATAAATAATCTTGTTTTTCATTTGAGGTTCTAGATGATAACTCCTATGATAATCCAAATTAGCGGAGCACCTAATTTATTAGCTGACCAGGCCAATCCTCCGGTTACGAAAACTATCCCTATTAAATAAATTGCAAAATTAGACATCAATATTTTCCTTCTCCATTATTTTTGTTCTTTATCTGATCATCCTGATTTGTATGGCCAACAAATTGATTTAGATACTATCTGCCCAAAGAATGTCATCGTCCATCAATTGATTTGCATTTATATCGATTAGTTTTTTATACCAATCTTTGGGCAGCATTGTTTCATAATTTTGAAATTAGTTTACGCAATTTTTCCTTTGTGCTTCCGATTTTACCCTTCAATCTTCCCATTATTTCATCTTCCTTCCCGTTTGGGAAATATATATCTTCATCAGTCAGGTTTGTAAATTGTTGTTTAAGGTTGCTTGCAGTTTCCTTCCAACTTTTTCTAAGTTTCATCGTATTCATTAATAACTCCATTATAATTAAGGCATGTTTTATTGCTTATTTGTACGGTCTTATTATATGAATGAAATTAGGATTATTCTATAGAGCAAAGGGATGAAAAAGGAGCTACGCCTTTAGGTGGAGAGGTTAAGATTGAGAAATGAAATTAGGGATGCATTACCCGCCGAGTGTCTGATCCTGTTTTTTAAACCAGCTGAGCGCCTGCTCAAAATGTTGTGGGTCAAAATCTGGCCAATACTCATCCCTAACATAGAAATCAGCATAAACCGATTGCACAGGGAGAAAACCGCTTAATCTGCGTCCTCCTCCCCAGCGTACAATTAAATCCAAACGTGAAACTTCACCTGAACGCAGGCCGCCGTTTTTAAGACCGGCAAGATCCCATTCCCACCCATAGTTAACCAGCAGATTAACTTTCATTCCGATCCCCTGACGCTGACGGAATTCCTTTAATACCCTGGGGAATTGCGTCGAGGTTTCATCGCCGACAACAAGAAGAGCCGCTCCTCGGCGTGCAATTTCGAAAGCGAATGAAACAGTGGCTTCAATAAATGCCTGTTTCTGAATGGAAGGCCTCTTTGTGTTGTCCTGGGTAAAGCAATAGATGGAAGTTTCATTGATCCCGCATTCTTTANNCATGAAACAAAGCCCAGCGGCGATTTCCATCGGGGATGAAACCTACATGACTCGGAATGCCAGCGGAGATTTTCTGGTTGAATAAAAGATTATTCACTCCAAGTGAGTCCTCCGAAGTAATATTACCATTCATGGTTTCGGAAGCGGATGTTTTATTGGAACTTTTCAACGGTACCATTAATCCGGCAAACTAACTATTATATCTTAGAAATTATTTTACGTAATTGTTCTTTAGTTTTACCAACTTTAGCCTGCAATCTTCCTAATAGTTCTTCTTCCTTCCCTTCTTTGAAAAGCAAATCATCATCAGTCAAATTTGCATACTGCTGTTTAAGTTTACCTGCGACTTCATTCCAGTTTCCTTTAAGTTTCAGCGAATTCATTTAATGCCTCCTTTATAATGTAATTGAAAAATGTTTTATATAATAGGTTCTTTGTATTATCATAAATATGAAAGAATTTAGGATTGTTCAATAGAGCAAAGGGATGAAAAAGGAACTACATCTACTAATTTTAACTGGAAGTTGGTCGTAAATGATTTTCGGAAGAGTAAGAATAAGGATTTGAGCATTAGGCCTGTCTGATTATTTAGATTTGACTGGTATATATAGACAAAGAATTTTTCCGATTTTGGATGTATTTAGCTATTTTTAATGCAGATGAGGTTTTGATTAGGGAAAAGTGTAAACAAATTGATGATATTACACTTGTAGCTTGTAACTTTTAGATTTAAGGCATAGTAGGCGCTAATGTTGGAATCCAGGTTTTACCATATCACCCGGGAGGGAGAACGCGTTCATTTAACGATCACGGATGAAGCATTAGCTGCGACCAAGAAAGGAGGGTTTGTGTGGCTGGATTATACTCAGCCTACAAAAGAGGAACTATCATTACTCATTGAACCATTTGGACTCCATCCACTTTCTATTGAGGATTGTTTTGATGAAAATCAGATTCCCAAAATAGATGATTATCCCCGCAATACATTCATCCTCTTCAATACTTTCAGCTACTCACAGGAAGTCCTCGTGATCAATGAAGTTGACATGTTCATAGGAGATAATTTTTTAGTTACCGTCAACATCAATTGCTCAGAGAACCGACAGCTTCAGAAAAGCATTGAGCACAATATTGAACAAGATCCACAGAGCTTCCGGCAGGGACCGGCTTTTCTTATGCATATAATCCTGGACCAAATCGTTGATCAGAAATTTACAGCGATCGAAGGACTCGAGGAAGAGCTGGACAATGCGGAAGAGTCAATTCTATCCGACTTGTCTAATTTTAATCCGGCTACTTTGCTTCACCTGCGCCGGAACATATTTGCTCTCCGCAAGAACCTCTTCCATGAGAGGGAGATCCTCGTAAAGATCTGCCGCAAGGACTGCCCCTTCATCCCGGAGAAAGCGCTCTTTTTTTATAGAGACATTTATGATCATCTCGCCATATTCTTCGAATTGACTGAGACTTCGCGTGACGTAGTCACCAGTCTCATGGAAATGTATTTATCAATGCTGAATAACCAGATGGGGCATACAGCCAATCAAACAAACATGACGGTCAGACGCTTAACCTTCATAACTACTATATTCATGCCGCTCACGCTCTTAGCCGGAATTGGCGGTATGTCGGAGTGGTCCATGATGACAGGTCCGGAAAATTGGAGGATGTCATATCCCCTGTTCATACTGGCAATGATCATTATCGGAATAGTCAATTACTTTATATTTAAACGATTGGAGAAAAAAGACCGGGATTTAAGTTGAAATTGAATAAATTAAGCGCGGATTATCCTTGGGCTAAAGTATAAAACATCGCAACCGCAGATGCCAGCATAACTATGAATGTAATCCAAACTGTAGTATTAGACAACCAACCACTGCGGTATTCACCCATAATTTTTTTATTTCGTGCGATTCTGGCAATCAAAAAAATTAAAGGTACAGC
>PLLW01000072.1 GCA_003141435.1 Ignavibacteriales bacterium | reverse complement strand
ACACCGCAATATTTTTCGATTGACTCGTGAAGGGCGACTCCTAAAGTTAAACCCGGCTCACCTTTACATTCCATAGGAATAATATGGCTGCTATGTTTAAGGAGGGCTTTAATATTAGTGCGCGAATAGTGATAGTAGCCAGACTTTTCAAGAATCTTTTTAATGCGGAATTCGGCATACCTCATATAAGCTGCTCTGATAATTCTTTCGTATTTCTTTTTGAGGGAGGTATCAGGCTCGAGCAGTTTCATTTTTAACAAATAATCGATATAGAAAAGCCATTCGGTTAAGTAGGCGTCTTTGAGGATAAATCCTTTTTCAGCGAACTGCTTATTTAAATAGTTGTGGGAGAAATGGTCTCTCCGTACAAATATTTCACCAACGAGGGCGATGTATTTAGCGTCCTTAATGTTTTTTGCGGAAGGAACTTTAGTTTGAATATTTTTTGCAAAGATTTTGAGGGCGCGGAATATTCCATCGGGGTTTGTTTCTTCGGCAGATTTCAGAAGATTAAATTCCTGATAGAATATTTTTAATCCTTCTTTTGGACTTTGGGCATGAGCCATGATGCCAGAGCGAATATCATCAAGGACATCGGCGGCGAGGAGGGTTTGAACTCCTCTGAGGGCGAATTTTGGACCGAGTCCTGCGAAACCATCTTCATTTATCAAAGGAAGGACGGCGACATTCATCAACTTTTTACGCAAAATCAAATTGCGGAGGAAGGCGGGATACTGACCAAGTCGGCAGTTACCAGCACCCTGGACAAGCAAGTACACAATATAGCTTTTGCCATCCCATTGATTTTCAATATAATCAATTAAGGAGCCTGCTATCAGGATTAAGGGAAGACATTCCTTACCGGTTGCATTTGCCCTTCCATATTTAAGGATATCATTATTTCCTTCGGGCAGAGCTATTGCGTTAAATCCCTGGCTCCTCATGCCAGCGGCAAACAGTTGAACGGATAGATCGCCAATGGAGGGGATAAGAATAACAACCCGTTTATCGGTGAGAGGGATTTTATCTCCCTTAGAGGAAATTAAATATGAATCATTAGCATAGAAATTAACCGAAGCCGGGACAAAGTTGTTCTGTTTAATCTCATTTCTATTTTGAATCTTAAGGTAGTTATGGATAATATCCAGAACTGCATCAATCCTTGTGTTTATACCTGCATCAGCGGTATGCCCATCGAGTTCAAGAGTCAAAGATGGTTTGGAGCCCATGATAGTCCGGAACTGAGGGATGATCATTGAATCGGGAGCGCAAGAAAAATTAGAGATATAAGCTCCGAACAGACGGGGATGGCGTTGAATAATCTTTGCAGCTTTCAATATTTTTTTTGAGCCTTCCCAGAACTGTTCATCATCGAGCTTTTCATCCCTATAATCAAACATATCATAAGGCAAGACATAGACGCCGCGGGAAGCAAACTTCTGAGGGATTCCTTTATTGGCTAAACCTGTATAAGCATTATAGGGACGACCGAAGAGAACCATTCCGAGAGCATCGGGGTTATCTTTTAAAATCTGCAGGAATTCTTCACCTGAGGCAAACATTTCCTTCTGATATTCTTCCTGAATGCTGACAGCAAATTTATAAGCAGATTTAATTTTATTTATATCGTTTATGCCCAATTGCCGTGCTATATTTATGAACTTTTCTTCCTGAGTGCCAAAGCCTTTAGCAAAATTTAAGACAGGCATTATAAACTGACCATTAAGATTATAATCCTTAAAGGCCTGCTTAAGAAATAAGGGTTCTTCACCGACGAAAGCGCAAGAAGAGTTAAAATCCATTCTATGATTTTCGGTATCACTGACAAACATTTCAAGAACCTGCGGAACGAAATAGTAATCGGGTTTTTTATTCAACAAATTCTGGAATAGCCCGATTGACAATCTGCAAGGGTAGCAGAAGGAAGTCAATTCACGCTGTTGAGCCTCTTCGACAAAATCAGATAATACTACATTGAGACCAAGCCTGGTAAAAAAGTTATAATACAAAGGATAGATTGTATGAATATGGAATGACTGATTAAGACCGATAGTTTTTGCATCCACAGGCAAATGGGCTTCGGGGGCATATTTTTCGAAAGTGAGTTGATGACGTTTTTTTATATAATCATAATTATCGGAATAAACATCGGTATGATAGACCAGGTTATAATACTTATTGCATGCACCGCCGAAGGGATAATTTTTACCGAGAATCTGAATAAGATTTACAGAACATTTCCTATCGCAATTTTCCTTGCGCCCGTTACAGACGAAAGGTTTTTTATAAATGACATCTCGTGTAGAAAGTTCTTTAAGTGAATATTCTTTTTCTGTGACTAGACCGAGCTCAATTTTAGTTTTTATTTCAAGAGCGACACCGAACGCACCCATGAGTCCCGGTTCGGGGGGGACTATAATTTCTGATCCAGTTAGAGCTGCCATGGCTATGGGGATTGCTTTATTGTAGCAGACTCCCCCCTGCATAAATATTTTCTCACCAGACTGACGGGGACCTTTTACCCTATTGATATAGTTAAGACAAATTGAATAAACCAAGCCAGCGACTATATCTTCTTTAGGAATATTTTCATGAAGAGCAGTTTTGATATCCGAGCTTATGAAAGTAGAACACTGATCAGAGAAATTGGGAGGTTTTTCGCCACGCATGGCAATAGCTTCAATTCCTGTAACGTGAATTCCCAATGATTCGGAAGCTGTCTCTTCTATAAAAGAGCCGGTACCGGCAGAGCAAGCTTCATTCATTGCATAATCAGAAGGAACTTTATTTACGATAAAGGTATACTTTGCATCCTGTCCCCCAATCTCATAAATAGTTTCAACGCCAGGGTCGAAATAGACAGCGGCAGAAGCATGAGCTATAATTTCATTTAAAATTTCAGTAGTTAAGGCATGAAGACCAGCGATATGTCTTCCTGACCCAGTAGTTCCGAGTCCAATTATTTTTATGTTCTGCGGGATTTGTTTCAGGAGTTCAGAATAACATTCCTTAGCGGCTTTAACGGGATTGCCAAGAGTGTAAAGATAAACTTTTCCGAGGATAGCGTTATCGCTTTGACGCATAAGAACTGCTTTGGTGGTTGTAGAACCTACATCGAGTCCAAGTATGCAGACATCGCCATCATGAGGGATACCGGGAGCGGATTCACAAAATTTAACCTTATCCTTATAATTTTTAAGGGGAGGATGAAAGACAAAGGAATGATCATTTTCAATGAAGAGATCATCGAAGGAGTCAATGAGTTTAACATTATTATTTAGCGCATAAATAGCAGCTCCCAGTGCTTCGAAATAGGCGGCTTCCTCAGGAATCACCAGGTTATTTATTTTTTTACGCAGGAAATCCATTACAAGGTAGTTTAGAGTAACACCACCTACCATAAGAATTTTATTATCGCGGACACTTTCGAGAAGTTCCTCAACTTTTTCAGCTATCATAAGGGATAACCCGGAAGCGACCTCGCTTTTGAGCGTACCTTTATTGAGTGCATGAGTGCAATCGGATTTGCAGAAGACCGAGCATCTGCCGGAGACTTTAAATGGTTCAGCGTTCCGTGATATGCTAAGCACTTCATCCAGACCTATGTCCATTCTTTTTATCTGCTGCAGAAAAAACTCACCAGTACCTGAAGCGCATTGATTCTTTGCAATAAGGTTGGAGATCTTTTTTTCTTCATCAAGAGTATAGACCATGAAGGTTTCAGCGCCAAGACTTGCGATAGCCGAAACGTTACGGAGATCGTGACCATTGGAATTGTATTTGTTCTGAAGAAAGCCAAAGGCGAGTTCTGTAGCTTCTGGTTCAGAGATAGAGGACAAGTTGACTATACTGCGGAATTTTCTTCCTGTTAAAGCTGAGGGAAGTTTATCCAGGTTAAAATCTTTGAAGCTATCAAGGAAAAGGGATTTAGGGGAGCCGTTGTGCGGTATAGTTAATACTTTATCAATATTAACTATACCGGTAATATCTTTTGAAAGTTTTACAAAAGAGATAGTAGAGGCGCCTATACATATACCGATGGAATATTTCATTCGCTATCTTTTCTTAAACAATCTTTACGTACTTTTCTTTGAAAATTCTATACGTACTTTTCTTTGAAGAAAAGTACCAAAAGAACTTTGGCTGCAAATAATTTAGCTAAAAATTCAGCTACATTTCATTGCTCGGAAAAAACTCGTTATACTCAAACAATTTTCCTCGCTGCCATTCCATTTCGCTGAATTTTTTTAACGCAAATTATTTGAGGCCGTTAAATAAAAACCAAATACGGACAATATTATTTAATATAGCTACTAATAGCCGCGGATGAGGGCTTTGTTTAGATCTGACTGAATCATCAGTCTTACGAGATCTGTAAATTTTGTTTTGGCTTTCCAGTTTAACAGTTTTTCTGCTTTTGAAGGATCGCCGATCAATAAGTCAACTTCTGTTAAACGATAATAGACCGGATCAATTTCGACAATTACAGTGCCGGGTTTCAGATTAATAAAGTTGTATTTATATGATGCGGAGTTTTTTTCAAAGTCGATTAATGATTTGGCTTTATCCCAGTTTACACTTTTAATATGCCCTTTTTCATTTTCACCATTCCCCTTCCATTCAATTTCAATTCCAAGTTCTCTGAATGTAAGTTCAGTAAATTCTCTTACAGTATGGTTTTCGCCGGTTGCGAGGACAAAATCATCAGCTTTTTCGTAGTGGAGTATACGGACCATCCCTTCACAAAATTCGGGGGCATAACCCCAGTCCCTTTTTGCATCAAGGTTGCCAAGTGATACGGTATTTTGTTTTCCGATTGCTATATGTGCAGCAGCCCTTGTTATTTTTTTAGTAACAAAGGTTTCACCTCTGCGGGGTGATTCATGATTAAACAGGATACCGTTGCAGGCGAATATATCATATGCTTCCCTGTAGTTAACTATAATCCAATAGCCATAAAGTTTTGCGACACCATATGGGGAGCGGGGATAAAATGGGGTGGTTTCCGACTGGGGTATTTCCTGAACTTTTCCGAATAATTCGCTGGTAGATGCCTGGTAAAATTTAACTTTCTTTAATCCAACTTCACGGATTGCATCCAAAAATCGTAATGTGCCAAGTGCATCGACCTGGGCAGTATAATCAGGTATTTCAAAAGAAACTTTCACATGGCTCTGTGCTGCCAGATTATAGATTTCATCGGGCTCAATTTTCTCGAGAAGGCGGTTAAGGTTGCTTGTATCAACAAGGTCGCCATAATGCAGGAACAATTTTTTATTCAGAATTTCTTTGTCGGCATAAAGGTGATCAAGTCTTGCCGTATTAAAAGAACTGCTTCTTCTAATAATGCCATGGACTTCATATCCTTTTTGAAGCAAATTTTCTGCCAGGTAACTTCCATCCTGACCGGTAACTCCGGTAATTAAAGCTTTTTTCATATATATAATTTTAACCTATTAAATTTATATCAATTATTTATTGAACTTTTCTTAAAAACATCTCTGTTCTTTTCTTGACGCAAGAAAAGAACCAAAAGAAATATGGATTTATGCTGTACTTTTCTTAACATAAGAAAAGGTACTGTGTAAAAA
>PLLW01000094.1 GCA_003141435.1 Ignavibacteriales bacterium | reverse complement strand
GTTGAAGGCGTAAGGAGGGATATAAAAGTTGCTTGCCTAAGTCTTCTTAATACAAACTGGTATATTATAAATCTTAAAAATGCTGACCCGTATAATGTGGGAACTGTAAAAATAAATCTGCCTGATGATNNAATGAGATCGGGTATGACTTTTACTATGAAAAATACTATACAGTATGGGGACGTAAAAGCTATTAGAGTGCAGGATTTTATTATGAAGCAAATCATAATGGATAATAAGTGGGAGCGTCCAATCTATTTTGCCGTTTCTATCCCGGAGGATAGCAAAATAGGTCTGACTAATTTCCTAAAGTTGGAAGGGATGGCTCAAAGACTCGTTCCGGAAATAAGAAAACCGGGACTCGAATTTATTAATCTTGATATCCTGAGAAAACAGCTTTATGATTCTGATTCGGGATTTGATAAAAATTACAAACCCGGATTCCGATACCGGGGATTGAATGACCCTGGCATTTATTATGATGATAATCATATCCGGATGGTTTCAAATTATAGGAATTCTTTTATTCGCCTTGCTCTTTATTATCTTGAAACAGGAAAGAAAGATAGTACTGCGCTAACGCTTGATCTCATGGAGAAGAAGCTGCCCAGATCAGTAATTCCTCTTGAAACACCCCTGAAATTTGAACTGGGTAATGTCTATTTTGATGCAGGTGCAGAAAAACAGTATAAAATTATTTATGGGGAAGTTGAGAAAGAAGCGCTTAAAATGATTCAGGAAAATCCAAACAATGTTAGCACTGGCTTTAATCCCTATAGGACCTTAATTGGTATTTATGAAAATCTTAAGGATTACAAAAAATTAGCTGGTCTTTGGCAGAAGATTCAGGTCATGTATCCAAATGATGCGTCAGTTAAAGCAAATGTTGAAAAATACAAAGCCTTGAGTAAATGAAAATATTAATATTAGCTCTTTCTGGTATTGGCGACGCACTTATGTTTACTCCTGCCTTGAAACTGATGCGGGAGGCTTTGCCCGATGCTGAAATTGATGCTCTCGTTATGTTTAAAGGGGTAAAAGATATTTATGATAGGAATGCCTGTCTGGATAAGGTAATCTATTTTGATTTTCTGAATGAGGGCTTGATTGAATCTCTCAGATTTATTAAAACAATCAGAAATAATTATGACTCATCTGTTAATGTTTATCCTTCTAATAGGAGTGAATATAATTTCATCAACTTTCTTATTGGGGCAGGGAAGAGGGCTGGCGTAAAATATTTAAGAAAGGATATTCCTAATTTGGGAATGCTCAATAATGTACGTGTTACTGAAGACGATTCAGTTCATAATGTGCAAACTAATATCCGCCTCATTGAAAAACTGTTAAATAAAACCTTTACCGAAGAACCCCCTCTCGATTTTACTCTCACTGAAGATGATCTGACTTTTGCCCGGGAATATCTTAATAAAATAAATATTAATGGTGATGATTTGGTGATTGGTTTTCATCCCGGCTCTGCAGTCCTTAAAAATCATATCTATAGAAGATGGGAACCGGAAAAGTTTGCCTCCCTTGCCCGGAGTTTAATAAATAAATTGAATGCAAAAATATTATTGTTCGGTGGTCCTGAGGAATTGGAACTAAAGAAAGTCATCAAAAATCAGATCAACTCCCCCCGCTCAGTAATTGTCGAAACGGATAACCTTCCTAGGTCTGCCGCCTTAATTAAAAGGTGTAATTTATTTGTATCCAATGATTCCAGTTTAATGCATGTCGCCTCTGCCATGCAGCGTAAAGTCGTGGCTGTAATTGGACCCACAAATCCGCATTATATTCATCCTTGGAAAACTGAACATAGGATTGTTACATTAAACCTGGATTGTGCCCCCTGTTTCTTTTATTCTCCCCGCCATTTAATCTGTACAAGGACAGATGTCAAATTCAAATGCATCAGGGAACTTTCTGTTGAAATGGTCTATAATGCAGTAACCGGATTATTAAATAATTAAGCTACTCGTAAAAGTTTTTACTCCAATTGTGCACTTTAAGCTTCTCTAGTAATTCGGAAGGAAGGGGTCCCTTTTGTATGCTTTTTAAGTTGGATATTAAATTCTTTTCCTGGCGCATGCCTGGAATAACTGTTGTTACTGCATTAAAGCTTATTATAAATCTTAAAGCAGCCTCTGACATTGATCCAGTATATCCCTTAACATCTTTCCATATTTCATCTACTCGTAACTTAACATCCATTTTCCTTCTGTCCCTGAAATATTCATTCCTCCAGTCACCAATCGGAAATTCTGTCGTAGTATCGATGTTCCCTGTCAACGCTCCTTCATCAAATGGGACGCGTGCTATAATGCTTATCTTATGTCTCTCGCAAAAGGAAAACAGCTGGTGTATTGGATTCTGCTCAAAAATATTAAAAATAACCTGGAAGGAATCTATTAACCCGGTTTTACCTGCTTCAATTCCATTTTCTGGCTGGTGGTCATTAATTGAAATGCCAAAGAACCTTACTTTCCCTTCCTTTTTTAATTTTAATATTGCCTCTTTCCATTCGTCTCTTTCTGCCCATTTGTCATTCCAGACATGAAATTGCTGTAGGTCTATGTAGTCTCTCTTTAGATTCTTTAAACTCTTTTCGGTGCACTTTATAATGTACTTTGTCGGGAATGAATCTTCTAAAGTTGATGAATCGGCACATGGCCACTCTCTTTTCTTTGAAGGTATTTTGGTCGCAATAAAGACTTCCTTTCCTGATTCCTTTACAGCATTTCCTAATATCTCCTCACTATGTCCTTCCCCGTAAGCTAATGCAGTGTCATAAAAATTTATTCCTTCCTCTATTGCCTTAAGAAATATTTTTTTTGATTCCTTGTCGTCTGCCCCTATCCATTCCGATTTACCAATCCCCCAGCACCCAAAACCAAGAATGGAAACAGGATCCTCGGATCTTCCGAACTTTTTCATTATCATAATTTTACTTCGCCTAAATGAGTCAATTCCTTAATTAAAATTAAATAGATTTTTTTACTTTATGCAAGAAAGTTTGAAACATAAATATTTTATATCACATTCCAATGCTTTTATTTCACGCTGCTTTTATATATGTTAAATCAAATTCATTCTGAGGAGTTGACATGAAAACAAAAATAATCCTTTTTATGATTATTGTTGTACTTTTTACATACTTCGTCACACAAAATACTGAAAATGTAGATATTTATGTTTTTTTCTGGAAGTATAATATCTCGAAAATTATATTAATAGTAATGATTGGATTTGTAGGGGTACTTTTGGGACTTATTCTTGGCAGCATATTCACCCCCTCTAAAAAAGATAAAAATAAGAAAACAATTCCTCCCGCTGATAATCCCCTTCCCCTGGCATAATTTAATTTATTGAACTTTTTTAGTTTCTACATGAAAGCCGCGTTCGTCTTGCCAGCCGGTAGGAAAGTACTTTATAACGTAAAATAAAATACCTATCAATGCAAATGAAGTTGCAATATAGATTATTATGAAATGTAACATAATATCTCCATTTATCTACTATTCAAAAGTCTGTTACAAATTTACACTGAAAGTTTTTATAAATCAATCAGGAAATCCCTGATATTCCCTTCTAATAATATCAGGTCACTTTTAAGATTATATAAAGAATTGTCCGATTGCCCTCTCTTCGGTCAATAATTACATTGAGCCCATCAAATGGTCAGGCTTCGTAAAATGTTTTCGATTTATAAGAGTTAAATCGTAATAATTGCTTTTTAACATATCCCCGGTCTTCCGGTGATAAATGTTATTAAATATATACAAATATATATAGGAGTCCACAATGGATCGCCAACAATTTCTTTTCATCTTTCTCCTCGTTGGCATTGCAATGTTAACAGAATATCTTTCAAACTCGGATTATCATTCGCCTGCCGTTAGCAGTAATAATATCTTTGTCGGAACTAATGGAAGTAGTGCGCTGCTTCACCATATATATGAAATATCCCCTGTCGAACACAAAGCTTTTAGTGCTATGGTTAAACATAGCTCTGTGCAGTTTTAGTGAAACTGCCGTAATTCCCTTTTTTTTACTGATAATTAAGTAATAAATACCTAAAATACTATTATCGTTTCAAAACAAATGATTTTTTGATATAAATGTGATGGCACAATCCTTGTTAAATAAGTAGCAGCTAAGAGATTTCATAAATAAAGAAATTAAACTTATTTTATACTAAAAAGGTTGGGGTTATTTTGCAGAATATCGAAAAAATATTAGTTCCTCATTTCAGTATAGATGAAATCGATCAAATCAAAAAGATCTTCTCTGAAACTGACGAAAGACAGTTAGTATCACGTGCCCAAATAGATCTTTTAATTACTTACGCTGAAAACAAACTTTCCCAAAATAAACTAATTCAATTCTTAATAACTCTTGGTGAAGCAGTTAAAAGTAACGGCGAATATGACATAGCTATAAGTATTTTTGATTCTTTGCTTAAAACTACCGGTAATGATAGAAATCTATCCAATATTAAAATAAACTGCTATCTTGCCCTTGCAGATATTTATGAAAAACAGGCGTATTGGAAGGAAAGTCTTGCCCTCGTAAAAAAGGCAAGAAATGCTTTTAGTCTTAAAAAAGATGATAGAGGACTTGCCGTCTGCGAAAATTTCATGGGTACTATCTATGGCGAAAGAGGAGATATTAAAAAGGCAAAGGATCATTTCGAAATGAGCCTCTCATTACTTAATCCCGCTAAGGACAAATCTTTATTCGGAATGCTTGAAATAAATTTAGGTATTATAAATAATATTCAGGGTAATTACGATGAGGCATTTACTTGTTTCCGCCGTGCTTTGGTAATATTTGAACAAACTCATGATTTGAATCGTATTGCCGAACTGAGACAGAATATTGGAATGTTATTTACTCAGAAAGGTGATTATAATTCTGCATTATATGAGTTTGATAAAGGTATAGTTCTCTCAAATGAGCAGGGATTTCTCTCTAAACTTGGAATTGCCTATTTAAGTAAAGCTTTTATTCTTACTCAATTAAAAGATTATCCCCTTGCCTCGGTATTTGCCAATAGGGCTTTGGAAATCTGTTCTAAATTGAATGACAGGCTGTCTATGGCGGATATTTATAAAATTCAGGGAATTATTGAACGGAACCAGAGTAATTATAAACTATCGGAAAATTACTTCCTTACTAGTTTGAGGATAAACGAGGAATTATCCAATGGTTTGAATAGAGCTGAAACTTTATTTGAGCTGGGGAAATTATATGTTGCTATGAATCAAAAAAACATGGGGCTCGAAGTTCTCAAATCCTCTCTTGAGTACTTCCGCAATATTAACTCCTCTGGTATGGTCAGAAAACTGAAAGAAGAAATATTCCAGCTTACATAGTACCAAATTATATTTTTTGATTCTTTATAATCTTATTGAATAGTAATCAGGATTCTATGTGCAAGTTATGTTTAAAAGCCTTAGTGTTTCATTTTCTAATATACATTTGATGATTGAGATTGCTCATCAATCTTAATACCCTTTTAAAGCTGCTATCCGTACTTGTATTCATGTATTGTTCCTTTTTTATTTTACATATGCCCCTCTACTATTTATAATTCCACTTTTTCACTTTTTGCCGTATTATTTTTAATGGATAAAAATTCTTAAAAGTGATGTTGTGTAATTTCATAGGCAGGTGAGGTGCCTCATTCTAAAAATACAGTTCTGCTACTGTTCAACTACTTTGTATACCCCGGATATGTGCTGTCCAGATACTTTGACTATACTGTTGCGCAGCATTTTTTATCTTTTTGTTATCCCCGCGAAAGCGGGGATCTCCTAACCCTCGCCCCAAAAGGTGGTAATTGCTCTTAAATATTTTTATTCCAATATTTGATTTTCGTGATAATAAAATTATAAACTTAAGGAGGCTAAAATGGATGAAGAAGCAAATCAATCCATTCATAATCATCATAAAGAAAAAGGGATGAATAATAACGGTATTGCCGGTGGCGTTTATGGAATGGCTTTCATTGGGGCGCTTGTTTATTATTTCTCACATGCAATTACATTCTGGGTGGGCGTACTTGGTTTCTTTAAAGCGCTGCTCTGGCCCGCTTTTTTAATTTACCAGCTGCTCGAGTTCTTAAAAATGTAATTACATTTACCGCAGAATAATCCAATCCCCTGCGATACCAAATACTTTGAACCGTCGGAAAAGGAATTTATGATCAATTTCCGAGTTGAAAATATTGAGCAGCTTGTTGAAGATCTGAAATCAAAGCAGGTAACAATCCTTGACTCAATCGAGACATTTCCATACGGAAAGTTCGTACATATTATGGACATAACTCTCTCCCCCTTTTTGCAAATTTCCCCCTTATTTATTAAAAAATATACTTATTTACAATCAGTATGAACATGTTATCCACAGGTTGTTAACCTATGTTATTAACTTGAAATTTTGCCCCTTCTAACATGAAATTCATAATCTTTGGCACGACTTGTTAACACTTTATCCACCACCAAACCCTTTTCAATGAATAAACCCCAATATTGATTATCTCCTCCCTCGGAACTATCTTTTGCATGAGAATAAACAGTTTTTTTAATTAAAGATTTAATCTATTTTGGCTCTCTTATATGACTAAATCTGAAAAGATAATAGTAGAGAAAATTAAAAAAAGAATCCCGGTCCCCGGGAAACCCCCTAAAATTCAAGAGGATATTAAAGCCTATAACCGGAAAAAAGAAAAAAATAAACTCCGTAAAAAAGGCTTGCCCGGTATCTGATAATAATTATGATTAAAGCTTCCCTTATAATTTCTTTCTATAATAATGTTGAGTATCTTAAATTAATTGCCGCCAGTCTCGAACGCCAGTCCTTCCGCGATTTTGAAATCATTATCGCCGATGATGGATCCAATCAGGAATCAATTAACAAGGTTGAGAAACTATCCGCAAAATTACCATTCCCCCTCAAACATGTCTGGCAGGAGGATAAAAGATTCCGCAAAAATAAGATCCTTAATAAAGCTGTCTGCGCCTCCTCCTCTGATTACCTCATCTTTATCGATGGTGACTGTGTCCCTCACTCCCTCTTTATCAAAGAACATTATGATCATAAAAAAGAAGGCAATTGCTTTACCGGCAGACGTGTAAACCTCTCTCTCAAAATTACTGCTCTCCTTACTGAATCGAGTATCAAAAACGGCTATCTCGAAAACCGCTTTCTGGACGAAGACACGAATTTTTTTATTACAAAATATCCTTTTTTATTCGTTCGTAGAGCGAAATCGTAAAAAAACTGACACCTAATTTTTCCAAAATTCAAAATTTGAAATAATAAACTAAGTTCCGTTTGTAAGCATCATATATATAGTTAAATTTACTAAAGAAAAGTTGTTTACTAAAATAGCTTTAGGCGAATTTAATGTCAAAATATCTTGAATTGAAATTAAACTAACAATATTGGCAAAAATCTAATTCCTGATAAATAAAATGAAAACTTATATAAGAATATTAGAATACGTTAAACCTTACTGGAAACATCTCCTGTTGTCAATAGTTTGTACAATTCTGTTCGCACTTCTCAATGGAATATCTATTTACTTAACTATTCCTCTGCTGGATACTTTATTTCAGGAAACAGCAAAAAAGGAAGTTATCACCCAGACTTCTACTGTAAATAAAACTGTAGCAATTTTGCCCGAATGGATAATTAAGTTAAAAGATGATGTCTCATCTTCATTTAACCATTATATACTAAGCGGCGATAAGATACAGTCGCTTTTTAATATCTGTTTGCTGGTATTGATTTCCTTTCTTCTTAAAAATATCTTTGGCTATTTGCAGGCATATTTCCTTGCTTATACAGAGAATGCATCAATGACAGATCTAAGGGATGATGCTTACAAACATCTTCACCAGCTGCCGATGAGCTATTTCAAGCAGGAAAGAGTCGGGAACCTGATTTCTCGCTTAACAAATGACGTAACCGCAGTTCAGTCAAGTATATCCGCAACTTTCCTTAATTTAATCCGGGAACCGCTGAACATTCTTGTTTTCTTCGGAATTGCGGTAAGCATTAGTTGGCGGCTTACTCTTCTTTCTCTTATAATTCTTCCTTTTATCATGTTAATTATTACCTGGATTGGGTTTAAGCTAAGGAGATATAGCACAAGAATACAGGCTAAAATGGCTGATATAACCAGTATTCTTCAGGAGACTATTTCAGGAGTAAAAATAGTTAAAGCTTTCAGCATGGAGAAATATGAAAATAGGAAATTCATGGATCAAACTCATGGGTTTCTAAAACTTATAATTAAAGTTGTTAGAATTAGAAATGCTTCTTCTCCAATAACAGAAACATTAAGTGTTATTGTTGGAGTTGTTATAATATATTATGGCGGAATTCTCGTTCTTCAGACTAAGGTTTTAACCGGAAGCGAATTTATCGGATTTCTTCTGGCCATTTTTCAATTAATGCCTCCCATTAAGGAACTTAGCAGTGTAAATAATAGAATACAGGAATCAAGCGCTGCTGCAGACCGTATTTTTGAAATTCTTGACACACAACCCACTATTAGAAATATAGATAAACCTGCTGAAGTAAAATACTTTAAGGATTCCATTGAATTTCGTAACGTGTTTTTTCACTATGAGGATTCAAATGAACAGATTCTGGACGACATTTCATTCAAAGTAAAAAAAGGGGAAATACTCGCTTTTGTCGGTCCATCTGGGGGAGGGAAGTCAACTTTGGTGGATTTAATACCTCGTTTCTATGATCCTTCTTCCGGAGTAATTTTGCTTGATAATCTTGATATTAAAGGAATAGATATCGGAAACCTTCGAAGACTTATGGGTATAGTCACCCAAGAGACTTTTCTGTTTAATGAATCCATAAAGAATAATATTGCTTATGGTCTAACAGAATTCCCGGAAGAAAAAATTATTGATGCTGCTAAAACTGCTAATGCACATAATTTTATTATGGAAATGCCAAATGGGTATGATACCGTAATAGGGGAACGTGGAGTGAAAATATCCGGTGGTCAGCGCCAGCGTTTATCTATAGCACGTGCGCTCTTAAAAAATCCCGAGATTATGATCTTTGACGAGGCTACTTCTGCTCTTGATAATGAATCGGAACTTCTTGTGCAGGAAGCAATTGAAAGATTGATGATTAACAGAACTACTTTTGTAATTGCACATAGACTAAGCACAATTAGGAATGCCAATAGAATAATTGTCCTCGATAGGGGTAAGATTGTTCAGTATGGCACTCATGATGATTTAATTCAGAATGAAAAGGGTCTTTACCGTAAATTTTATGAAATGCAGTTTAGGGATTAACATGCCGGTAAGTCGCTTTAATCTTAAATATATTACAATACTTATTGGAGTGGCTTCTTGTACATTTGTAATTTCTTTATTTCTGATGCAGTTTTTATTTGCAATTATTTTTATACTTTGGATAATAGAAAAAAACAGTGAAAAAAGAAAAGTATTTGATCTGTTTACGCTTGCAATAATAATATGGGGTATTATTAGAATCATAGCGGTTATTTTTTCCCAATATCCTTCGCAGAGCTATCAGATTTTTTATAAAGAAGCGTTGTTCTATACTTCTTTTCTTTCTCTTCAGTTCTATTTTAAATCAATGTCAAAAGAACAGATCAGCACTGTAATTAAATACTTTATCGCAGGAGGTGTTTTAAGTTCATTAACAGGGATTGCTCAGTTCAATTTTCATTTGGTCGATAGAGCTCAATCATTTTCATCAAGTTATACAGCCTTTTCAACTTATTTGCTCACTGTTTTACCCGTCCTTTTATTTTTGCCAAAAAATATTTTCAGCGAAAAAATTCGAATTACTTCAATTATTATAATTGTTACAGGATTAATTACTTCTTTAGGAAGAACAAATATAATAATTGCTACAATTCTTGTTCTTCTTTCATTATTTATGAAAAGGGTCAGCATATTAGGTCTTTTAACTATAATTATAATAGCTGGTGGCATATCTCTTATTTCTTTTGAAAATAATAAAAAAGAAATAACCAACAGGATCAATAATCCCAGTGGTTTATCAGACAGGGATATAATTTGGAAGGGTGCTTCTGAACTGATGTTAAAACATCCGCTTCGTGGATTCGGTCCGAGAACATTCCGGGAGATTTTCCCTTACAAAAATGAATTTAATGATAAGGGAATTGGAGCATGGCACAATGAATTTCTGCAGGTTTATTTTGAATCAGGTATCCCGGGTTTAATAACATTCTTATTCATAATATTCCTGATTATTTATAATGGAAAGATTTCTTTTAAACTTAATGATATATGTAATCCGGGTGTTTTCCTTTCACTTATAGGATTGATATTGTCATCTTTTACTGCTGGTTTTATAACGCCGATTGTTGTTTCTATAGTATTCGTATTTCTTTTAACTATTTTTGGATCATCTGTTTATAAAATTAAAAACGCATAATAATAAATAGATGGTTTATACAGAATACTCAATGTTTGTTTCTGGGATATTTAAT
>PLLW01000070.1 GCA_003141435.1 Ignavibacteriales bacterium | reverse complement strand
AATATTTTGCTATAAATTCAGCTTCATTCCATTGCTCGGGAAGAACTCGCTATGCTCATACAGCTTCCCTCACTGCCATTCCATTCCGCTGAATTTATTTGACGCAAAATATTTAAGGCCGTTAAATACGAACCAAATAAGGAATATGGGGATAAGTTTATTAGGTGGGAATAAGGGTAACTATATATAATTTTTTCTTGTTCTATAGATATTTGCGACTATACCAAGCATAAACATATTAACAAGAAGAGAACTTCCTCCGTAGCTGACAAACGGGAGCGGGATACCTATTACAGGAATGAGTCCTGTTACCATTCCTATATTGATAAGAACGTGAATAAAATAGACAGACAGGATGCCAACGAGAGTTAAGCTGATAAATTCGTCTTTAGTTAAGGAAGCTATTTTAATTATTCTAAGAAAGATATAGAGAAAGAGCATCAAGACAATAAAACTACCGATGAAGCCGAATTCTTCACCAATGACGCAATAGATAAAGTCAGTCCATTGTTCAGGAATATACTGGAGCTGAGTTTGGTTACCAGCTAAAAAACCTTTACCAAATAATCCACCGGAGCCAATAGCAACCTTAGCCTGAATAGCATTATAACCTGAGCCAAGGGGATCAGAGCCAGGGTTAATAAAGGTTAATATCCTTTTCTGCTGGTGCGGACTAAGAGCTCTATACATATAATCAGTGAAGAATCCCGCACCAAGGTTCAGAGCAAGAATAGCACCACTAAAGAAAATATCCTTTTTAAATAAGATAAGAGCCACTAAAACAAGCAACATGGTAAAGACAAAGTATAAGGGACCGAATAACGAGGAGAGAGCAACGATTGCGGGAGAGAGCACTACAAACAATCCGAATAAGCTAATCCCCTTCCAGAAAAGCATAATAAGAATAAGGGCAAAGAAAACAAAGGATGTGCCCATATCGGGTTGGAGAAAGATCAATCCCACAGGCAATAAACCAATACCTAAGGATATGAAGATATCCTTAAAGGTTTCAATATTCACATTTTTCCTGCTCATGAAATAAGCGAGGCCAAGTATGGTGCCTATTTTAGCAAACTCGGAGGGTTGGAAGCCAAATGATCCGAAACCAAACCAACTTCTTTGACCATATATTCTTCTGCCAATAACGAGCACGATAATAAGGAAGAATAAAGACAAGAGATAGGAAGGAACTGCTATGCGCCGGAAAGCAGTAGTGGGCAGATAATATACGATAAAGAAGACGAAGAGTCCTGTGAGTCCCCAGAACACCTGCTTTTCAAAATTACCGCTTGCCGCATGGTTACGCAGAGTAGAGCTATATATAGCAGCAAGTCCGATAATGAATAATATCAGAAATGAGAAGAATAAACCCAGATCAAACTTATCCTCTAATTTATAATCAATTCTCAAGCTTAGCCCCCAGAAGTTGATATTTAGTAAGCAATGAGTTTGGATCTTTCTTCAGTAAATCTTTTTTCAGATAAGCTAGTACCATTTTTTTTGCAATAGGAGCTGCATAGGTAGCACCGAAGCCAACATTTTCAACAACAACAGCAATCGCAATTTTGGGATCATCATAAGGTGCGAAGCAAATAAAGAGGGCATGGTCTTTACCGTGGGGATTTTGAGCAGTACCAGTTTTGCCGGCAATTTTAATATCATCCATTTTTAATCCAGTAGCAGTTCCGGCTCCCTGCACAACCAGGAACATTCCCTGTCTTACAATATCAAAAACCTTAGGATTGATGCCGGTCCTTACCTCCTTAAATTTCAGGGAAACAAATTCTTTAGTATTTTCCTTTAAATATCCTTTAACAATATGAGGGACATAAGTATTACCATAATTAGCGATAATAGCAGCATATTGAGCCAACTGTAAAGGAGTAACACTTACTTCGCCCTGGCCTATGCCAAGACTTGCCATAATGCTCCTTGGCCAATTGGAACCATAAATCTTCTCATAGTACTTAGAATTAGGAATAAAACCACTTGACTCATCAGCAATATCGATACCTGTTTTTTGTCCGAATCCTAATCGATGTGCATACTCTGACCACTTATCCAATCCAATCCTATAAATCAGATTATAGAAGAAAGTATTGCATGATTTTTCAATGGCATGAATAACATTAAGGGGACCATGAGGACCGCCATGACATTTAAAGAACCTACCATAATAAAATCCACCTCCACATGTAATAATGGTCTCGGTTGTAATAACCCCCATATCCAAAGCAGCAATAGCAGCCATAATCTTAAAGGTAGAACCAGCCGGTTTACCAGACATTGTTGCTCTATTAAAAGAAGGTTTACCGGGATCGTTGTACAGACTTGATAAATAATCCTTAGAAGTTATATAAGAGAACTGGTTAAGGTCGAAATCGGGCGCACTGACAAGGGCAAGGACTTCACCCGTTTTAGGTTCAATAGCTACAGCAGCGCCCCTGAAGCCTTTAAGTTCCTGTTCTGCAACTCTTTGTACATCGGCATCGATGGATAGGACCAGATCGCGTCCTTTATGAGAAACGCTATCCTGCGTGCCATTTTTATACTTACCAATTTCTTTTCTTTTAGCATCGACGAGAACATAATTATATCCTTTCTGACCGCGCAGTTCTTTTTCATAAGTTTTCTCGATGCCGGAGTTACCGACGTAATCGCCAGGAGAGTAGTAATTCTTTTCTTTCTCAAGAGCGGCAGGAGAGATTTCTTTGTTGTAACCAAACAGGTGCGAACCAACAATGCCAGCGGGATAACTTCTTTGCATTTCAACGACATAATCGACTCCAGGCAGGTGCTCGGAATTTTCCTCCAGCCATGCAACGGCTTTGAAATCAATTCCTCTTTTTATCCTGATCGGTAAGTATTTGGAATAGAACCTGTTGTTATAAAGGACCTTATCGATAAAACCAGGGTCAGCATCTATAACAGTTTCAAGTAGTCTGCTTAATTTTCTATCATATTCAGAAGGAGTTATCCTTAAGGTATAGGCGGGAGAATTAGAAGCGATGACTTCCATATTCCGATCGTAGAATACACCTCTAAGGGGAACTTGTTCAATGGGCTTAATACTATTGCTTGCAGATTTTTCATCAAAAGCCTGGTGCTCAATAATCTGCATTTGAATGAGTCTAAATGTAAAGATGGCAAAACTACTTACGACAATAGAATATACAACTGTTTTTCGAGATATTGAAGCAAATTCTGCGGCTTTCAACGTATGCTCCTTTTGGGCCTGAATAAGAGGACAATGACGCTGATAGCTGCCGTATACATGCCCGGAAATATACCCTGCTGTAACATATTGAGCATATAATCAGAGTTCAAATTGGAGGATGAAAAGAATGCATGAACAAAGGAATCGATAATTCCACACAATAAAACAATTAATGGAAAAGCGTAGGAATTCAGATATGTTTCTCTTTTATTTTCATTAGAAAAATAACCTGCAGTAAATCCGGCAATGGTTTTAGATATTACAGAACTTCCAAGTAAACTACCAGTTATGATGTCAAAAAGAAAACCAAAAATAAATCCAAGCACCATGCCATATATCTGGTTATTCTTTATTGTATAGAAAACAAGCAATATCAGAATAAGATCAGGGACGATATAGTTTATTGAGATCAGGTTTATGACTGTATTTTGCAGAAGAAGAATAATGAAGAAATAGATTATCGGCAGTATATATGGACGCATTTATTTACGATTAAAGAAATTTAGTTCTAACTGATTTTTTTGTTTCGATTCCACGATACCTATGACGAAGGCATTATCTGCTCCTGAGAAATTAACAAATGGCTTTATTCTGACCTCATTAAAAATACCTATGTCCACTTTTCTTAATTCCATCACTATACCTATGGGTACGGGGATGGAAATCAAAGAGCTTAATTCAGAAGTTATTATTCTGTCTCCCGGTTTTATATCGAATGTTTTAGGGACATCCACCATTACAAGGTCTTCACCATTCCATTTCATAATGCCATCGATACGGCTTCTTTCATCCTTGACAGTAAGTTTAAGATCCCTATTCCTTAAAGTTCTTGCAATAGAGAAATCATCAGATGTTGAATAGATAAGTCCCAGGAGTCCCTGATCATTAATGACGGGCATACCAGGTTTAATACCGATAGAGTTTCCACCTAGCAGAGTTATAGTATTCTGTGAAGTTGAAAATGATTTAGATACAATTTTAGCAGGGATGAGGGGATACTTTATTGTATCTTTTAATTTTAAGAGACCCTTTAGTTCTTCGTTTATAATGCCGAATTCCCGAAGTTTGTTCATTTGCAACATTAGCTCAGCGTTCTTTTCTCTCAGGCGGGTATTATCAGACTTAATCTGCGCTACACTAATAACATCAGTTACCATTGATGAGAGAGAGGCAAAAGTACCGAAGGCAACTGCCCGGGCTGTTTTAACACCAGGTTTTTGATTAAATGAAAGCAGGATTAAACCAACGATAAGAAGAAATACAAGTATGAAATATTCTTTATAGTTATCCCAGATATTAGAAAAGAATCTGAACATTAATATCTTCTGTTACGGATTAAGACTTTTTGATAGTGATTAAGATTATCTATTACTTTACCTGCGCCTCTTACAACAGCTGTTAAAGGATCATCAGCAACATGCACAGGGAGGTTAGTTTCCATTCTGATTCTTTCATCAAGACCTTTTAACAATGCTCCACCGCCAGTCAGCATAACTCCGCGGTCAAGGATATCGGCTGAAAGTTCAGGCGGAGTCCGTTCCAGTGACTGCCTAACAGCATCAACAATCTGTACAACAGCTTCATTCAATGCTTCTCTTATCTCGACTGAGCTTACTTCAGTAGTTTTGGGAATTCCCCCTACCAAATCTCTCCCTTTAACCTGGATTGTAATTTCTTCTTTAAGAGGGACAGCAGAGCCCACTTCGCATTTAATTGCTTCAGCGGTTCTTTCCCCTATCAATATATTATGGTTTTTCTTGAAGAACTGCATNNGGTTCAGCAATCAGATGAACTTCTTTAGCCCCGGCATGTTCGGCACTATCCCGGACAGCTCTTTTTTCAACTTCAGTAACACCGCTTGGCACAGCCACAACGACTCTGCGGCTTGATAGTGCGCCAGCTCTGACTCTCTTAATGAAAGCACGAATCATACCTTCTGCGATTTCAAAGTCTGCGATTACCCCATCACGCATAGGGCGGGTAACTCTGATATCTCTATGTTCCCTTCCCTGCATTTCTTTTGCTTTATTTCCCAAAGCAATAATTTTTTTTGTATTCCTATCGAAAGCCACTATAGATGGTTCATTAAGAACAATTCCTTTACCTTTAACATAAATTAAAGTATTAGCAGTACCTAAATCCATAGCGATATCTGCTGAAAACAAATCTAAAAAACTCATGTTTCCTCTTGTGTGATTAAGGTGTACAGTACAAGTAAATATCTATTAAAATTTTAATTCGCCGATGGTACAATTGACTAATTAGTCATTGACCTTGTTTTAAATGCTTTTTTAGTATAAGTAAATTTACCAATTAGAAATGGAAGTAAGAAATATTAAATTTTATATAATTAAGAAAAATAATGCTTCTTGTTCTCACCTCTTAGTTTTTAATACAAATAACAAATTTTTAAGCTTATTCTGATAGTCATAATTGTTGAAATCCTCAGCCTCCTCTATCGTTTTCTGCGCGTCATCATTTTTGTTTAATTTAAGCATGCATTGGGCAATATAGTAATCTGTAAACGGTTTTATCCAGCTTTCCTCCGAACTATTGAATCCATTGGATGCATTTGCAAATTTAATTGCTTCTTCATATTTACCCAGAAAGAAAAATGCGGTAGAGATGTAATAGTTTGCCTCTGCTTTTAATCTATCTGATTTGATCTGATCTAAACAAGTATTAAGCTTGTCTATTGCTTCTTTACAATTACCCTGATCTATCATGTTGGACGCTTTTAGAACTTCAGCCTCTGTAGGGGCGATAGACCTTTTGGCAAATATGCCTCCCTTTCTTTTAGCAAAGACATCATCATCGAGATCCATGTTACCTTTATCCGACTGCTTGAAATACTGTATGCCTGTATTTCTATCATCAGTCAGCTCATAGCACACCCCTAATCTATAGGAGGCTATTCCCTTATAATCTTTTTGGCCGTAAGAAGTAAGGAAAGTAATGTAATATTCTTTAGCGGTTTCGAAATCATTCTCTTTATAATAAATATCTCCTATAAGAAAGTTTGAGAAATATATCAGTTCCTTGAAATTAGTTTCATTGGTCTTGATTATTTTAGAGATAATCTTTTCGGCCTGAGACAGGTTTTTCCTTTTTATTTCAAGCACACCCATAGAATAATTGAATAACAGATTATCGGGATATTTTTTCATTAACGGCTTCAGGTATGCGGCGGCAATTTCATAATTATTTATTGATTCCGAATAGATCTGACTTAAATAATAGGCTGCTTCAGTTTTAGACAAATACCCTTCATTAGCGGCCTTCTTAATATATTGAATGCCGAGCTCTTTATTTCCTTTTATGCCTGCAAGACTTAGAGCCCATTTAAACCCAGAAGGTATTTGCCCTACGGCAAAATTATATAGTCCTAATCCCAAGTAGGCGTCTGCTCTTTTAGGATTTATTTTCAGAGCATCATTCAAATAGGATTCCGATTTTTTGCTTGCCCAAGCAGCATTAAGATAGCTTTCAGCTTTTGCATATACAATAGCCCTACTGCTATATGCAGTGCCCAAGGTATATAGGATTATTTCATTGTCAGGATCATTATCCAGTTGTTTGTTCCCTTTTTCAAGCGCAAGATCTGAATAATGGATAAAATTCTGGTAATCATCAGTACTTTTACTGCTTAAATAATACCAAAGTGAAATCGTAGATTTATAGTGATATCCACAAAGATCATCGGGGTATTTATCTATTAACTTCTGAAATGTCTCATCGGCTTTTCCCCATTTGAAATTGTAACAATAGTCGAGTCCCTTAAGTACACCCCTTTCAATATCGGACTGGGCTAAATTAAATGAACTAACAAGAAGTGTAAAAATAAATAATAGTTTAATTTTCATTATTAAAATTTGATCTTATAAATATATTATTTTGACAGCAATAGTTGGTTATTGATGACAGGCATTTGATTATTAGTTTTTATTGTGGACAAATATACATGAAAATCATTATATATTAAAAAATCAAATGAACCGGCAAGCAGTCCCTTTTTCTAAAATAGAATATAAATATGCGACATTTGTCGTTATTTCATCAAGATCATTTTCTTTACAGAAGAATATATGCCCGCATCAAGGTGGTAGAAATAAATTCCACTTGCATAATGTGAAGCATCGAATTTAACCTCATAATTGCCAGCACTCATATTCTGATTTACTAAAGTTGATACTTTTACCCCCAGAATGTTATAAACTTCCAGACTTCCAACCATCCTACATAAAGAGTATTTCCCGATCCGCCAGTACCATCATCGGCAGGTGAGCTATCGCAGACGAGAACAACCCTTCCAGTTCCATATTTTGCACGGGATACCATAAGGTTAGTATTTCCATGTGCAGTGCCATTTGTCCAGACAACTCCGGTAACTGTACTATTTGCAGTCGGATTTAGAGTAGTAGTAGCACCATCACTCCACTTCATAGCAGTAACAGTTCCAGCTGTTCCTGCTGTTAAATAATCGCCTACCAAAACATTTGTGCTAGTTTGGGAAATATCTACAAGATCGACCGACATACCGAAGGGATTTGAGACAATACCGTTATTAGTAAATAGATCATTCCAGATCATAGGAGAATCATAACCATCATTATTCCTATCCGAGCCAGTATGGTCTGATATCATAAACAAACCACCTCCATTGCTGACAAAATTTATCAATGCATTTTTTTCAGAAGTAGTGAAAAGAGTATTAGGTTCATCAATAACAAACACATCATAATTCTGTAGATCCTGTGCGTTAGCAGTACCATAAGTTATAGTTGAACCAATTGGTAGAGTTTCCACATGATGCCCTGATTTTACCAGTGCAATTCCCCACGAGGATAATGCACCCGTCCAATAAGATTCAGCAGTAGATGAAGTAACAGTAGATTGATCCGGAGTAGGATATCTAGCCGGGATATTGCTATCTTCATCAATAACCCAATCAGCATTACCGGCAGTTTCAGCATGAGCCGCATCAAAAAGGAATTTCTTTTGTTGAGGAAAACATATGAAAGAGATTGCTATTAAAACGGGAAGTAGATAGTTCAATTTTATTTTCATTAGTCAGCTCTATGTTAAAATTTAGGTGGCAAGATATATCATATTTCGGAAATTAAAAATGCAATAAAATGAATAGTGTATAATGTCACATAAGATTGACTATCTATTCAGGTTAAAGGGGGATGAGTTTGGAATGCATATCAGAATAACTGGGTCTATGTATTCATTTCCAGTTATATAGTACAGATTAACGATATATGTTGCAGAAGTTTTGTTGAATTGATAATAAAGTATCCCGGCTTGCAGTATAGATAACTTTATATAAACAAGCGAAATTGTTTTAAGCAGACATATACTAAACTGTTTAATATTTGTTTTTGAATAAAAATATTTTTATGTTATTTTTTAATATTGTTTTTAGGTAGAAAAATCATCTTAGTTCTATCTAATGGCTATCATGTGTTCTTATAATACATATTAAATGAAAATCATTTATCATACAAACAACATATTTAGGAGTGATTCATGGGTCAACAACAACTTCTTCTCATTGTTCTCGGCGTTATCGTAGTTGGTATTGCTGTAGTAGTAGGAATAAATCTATTTAATGCAAATTCTATTTCCTCTGCTAAAGATGGAATAATTAGTGATTTGAACAATTTGGGTTCAATGGCTCAGCTGTATTACAAGAAGCCAACTGCAATGGGGGGCGGCGGAAATACTTTCACCAGTTGGACAATTCCAACAAAACTGGCCACAACACCAAATGCTACTTATGTCTTGACTACAGGAGCACAAACCATTACAATAGTTGGTACTGGATTTATGAAAGGAAATAGCGGTAGTACGATAGTTGGTACAGGAACTACGACAGCAGACTCTATTGGGGCTAAAATCACGACACAATAATTTTGACTTTCTGATGTTTCCCTGTTAGTATTCAAAAGGTTGATAACATAGATTATGTTTTATCAACTTTATATCCAAATTTTTTAGCAGGCGTACTTGATTAACCAACCTCCATGAAATGATCTCCCCACCGACATTTACTTTTTTCTTGCCATCCAATAGGTATGAACCATAGATTATATGTAAAAATTGGTGCGGTAAAATTCGCTAATTGATCGTATAAGAGTCATATATAAGCCACATCGAAATCCTTGCGGGTTCTATTTAGAATATTATCCAATTTCTACAGGATTGATTGATTGGTTTCAATCTAATTCAAATGATCCTTTAATAACGAGGTTTAATTATTTTCTTACAATGTTTAAGGGATAAACTAATTGAGTGTAATTTTCTTGGAAGAATAGTAGCCTGAGGTTTTAAGCTGAACTATAATCGCTTTTGAGTTAAGGTCTTTTGAGGGGAATTGGAAGTCGTAGTTCCCTTCTTTTTTGTATCCATAGAATAATCTTTTTATTTCCTTGCCAAGCAGATCATAAACTGTTAATGTAAAGAAGCCAGATACAGATAAGTGGACGGATATTGCAAGCTCCGTTTTGTTATTATTGACTGATAGTGAATTTGGGTTATAGGAGCTGATATTTCCTTCCATTAAATTGCTTGCAAATGAAACAGGGGGAATAGATATCCTGCACATATCATTACTTTCATTACCAGATTGATCCAAGGAAGTTATAATATAGTTTATTTCCTGAGAATTATTCGTACGTTGAGTATCAAGCCAGGTTGTTTCTGATCCGTACAGGATGTCCGCAATTTTATCACTTTGTGAGATATCGATTTTGTCATTTCCTTGGAAGCGGTAAATTGCAAAGTATAATGCAGTATCATTATTAACGCCTATCCCCTGCTTATGCCAGTTTAATAATATTTGTCCATTTACATTTTGATAACCGGGATTAAAGGGGGGCGGGGATATTGATTTACCATTAGTTTTGATCTGAGGAGTGAGGGCAAAGTATTTGTAATAATTATTTCGTAATGAATCCTCAACACCGTAAGGATTCTTGATAACCGAATTTGCATTAAAGAAAACATTGCCTTTGATATTATTGAGGCCTCGGTTTAATTTTAATTGAGCGGGAATCTGCGAGGCATCGGACCATTCAATATTTTTATCCGATCCTATTTTATAGATTGATTCACCTATATAAATATTTTTTCCAAAGGAATTTTCATTCCACCAAGAGGCAAGAGTTTTGTAGTCTGCTTTAGCATTACCGATATGCCAATACAACTGAGGGACGAGATAATCTATCCATCCTTCTTTAAGCCACTTTCTTGAATCAGAATGAGTGGTATTAAAACTTTCAGATCCAGTTGTGAGTGATCCCTGAGGATCGCTGCTTTTATTTTTCCATATACCAAAGGGAGAAATGCCGAACTTGCATCCGGGCTTTACTTTATTGATACTATCCGAAACACTCTTGACAAACAGATTTATATTATCCCTACGCCAATCGTCAAGGTTTTTAATACCCCTTGAATATTGTGCAAAGGTTTTTTCGTCATGGAATTTNNACAACTTTAAGGACATAGTTACGTATTTCAGGGAGTCCCGGGTTAAGCCATTTATATTTTCCATAGGTAACATTCCATGAAGGGTGACGGCGTGAAACATGCTGAGGTGAGATACTACTTTCATGAATATTCATTACACTTCGGAAGGGATTGAACCAAGCATGTATTTCAATTCCACGTTTATGGCATTCTTCAATCATGAATTTCAGGGGGTCGTAATATGGGGATGGGCTTCTCCCCTGTTTGCCAGTAAGCCATTCGCTCCAAGGTTCTATGCTACTATCATAAAAAGCATCGGAGGAGGGACGTATCTGAACAAATACCGCGTTGAACTTATCTTTTTTTAGGCGGTCTATTATTGCGATGAATTCCTGTTTCTGTTGATCAGAAGAAAGGAATTTATTTGAGGGGAAGTCAATGTTTTCTACGGTAGCGATCCAGATGCCCCGGAATTCTCTTTTGGGATTTGGGTTCTGAGAGAATATATATGAGTTACAGGAAAGGAAGAAAAATAAAACACTGAATACTATATAGTAAATGTTTTGAGAGTTCTGCGTTTGCCGATATGACGGATAAAGCTGGGTTGACAACATGCGCAATCTAATGCTGTGAAGGAGCATTAGTATCTATCAAGTTTAAACTTTTCTCCAAGGTAAAGCTTTTTNNAGTTTCATGCACGTTATGATCGGTTATAAGAACTCCGATACCTCTATTCTTAAGATTGGCTACTATTTTCATAATGTCTTCAACGGCGATAGGATCGACTCCAGCGAAAGGTTCATCTAGCAACATAAAAGAAGGATCTATAGCGAGGGCGCGGGCTATTTCAGTTCTTCTTCTTTCACCCCCACTAAGCTGGAACGCCATAGTTTTTCTTAAATGAGCAACACCAAGATCGTTAAGGAGCTTATCACACTTTTCCTTCTGCTGAACCGTGGTCAATTTGGTCATCTGAAGAATAGCCATGAGGTTCTGCTCGACTGTGAGGTTCCTGAATATCGAAGCTTCCTGCGGAAGGTAGCCTATACCCATTCTTGCTCTTTTATACATGGGGATTTTAGTTATCTCACCATTATCGAGGAAGACTTTACCTTTGTCGGGTTTTATCATTCCAACGATCATATAGAAGGTAGTAGTTTTACCGGCGCCATTAGGACCAAGGAGTCCAACTATTTCACCTTTGGACACTTCGATGGAAACCTTATTAACAACTGTCCTTCTTTTATAAATTTTTACTAAGCTATCGCTTCTTAGAGTATTTTCGTTCATTTCTTTATCAAATCTTTCTTTGTAGGTCTGTTTGTAAATATAACATATCCAGGGAGAGTAAAGGAAAGTTCCTTATGCTCAACCAATTTTTCGGGATAATAATCGCTTTTGGGAAAACTGTACATACTTACTGTGCTTACTTTCCTGTCTTTAAATAAGATCATAGCGTTTTGAGAGGAAGATTTAGTGAGTCCGTTGGCAGAATCTTTTTCATACATAAAATATATACTGAGCACAGAGCCTTTAACCTCAGTGGATGTTATGCCTGTGGAATCAAATGAAATAAATATTTTTTCACCTGATATCTGGTCATATCTTTTTTTATAGATTTCATTTTGGGAAAGGAGGAAGCCGGTTCCAATAACGTCGAGCAATCTTATCCTATTGTTATGAAGATGTATGGCAACTGAATCGCCTGTCATTTGAGTGTTTTCATTCCATAATATAGGCTGGGGTCTATGCTGCCCCATTTTTTTTGTTACAATTCTTTCCTGCTTCCGAAAATAGATAGTATAGTCATTAACTGAGGCAAAGGGACCGCGCCATATCCTTACGGAATCAGTAGCTTCAAACCTATTAACAGTATCGCGGTAAGCTTCCATGACATTAGATCTTATTATAAGAGTGTCTATACGTACTGATGATGAGTCGGGTTTAGGTTTATTATCTGAGTTGATGCTAATGGTTGTATCTTTTGTTTTTGAGGAATCGATCTGAACAAGAAGCGGGTTTATGTTTATTAGCGTATATGATCTTTGAACATAGTCTTCGAGATGGTCCCCATATATAACAGTATTATTACCAGTGTTAGTTATTTTAACATTTTTATTAGCAAAGGTGATCCTTGTTGATCTGAAATGCTCGAGAGAATCTGCTTCTATAGTATTTGTAGAATCAATAATCTTCACATGCTTAACTGCAACCATTCTATTCTGGGATTTGAAATAGGTCATTTGATCAGAAGTTAAGGTAGTGGCAGTGTCGTACATTTTCACATCACCCTGGAAGAAAGCCCTATCTTCCCTGAAGAAATAATCTCCTGAATCAGCGGTTAAAATAACCTTAGTATCATTAAGAGTAACACCGGAAACACTCCGTGATCTTTTTTCGTTTCCAAAATATTTGGCTTTAGGGGTTAAAATAGTAAGTGTATCCTGTTTAGCAATTACATTGCCTTCAAGATCGGCATTATTACTTGAGAGATACTGGACAGCTTTATCGCATGTGATTACTACCCTACCCTGAGTAAGTACCACATGACCATATACTTCACGGATAGACTCGCCAGCGATCATTTTACCCATAAGACTATCGCCAATTACCGTAATAAATTGTTCCTGCTGATTCTGCTGCTGAGCTTGAAGCGGGATGATACCTGTTGCGACAAAGACAATACACTTTAACAAGAATCCTTTAATCAAATGGTATCCCGTTTTGAGATATAGGTAATATTATAAATAATATAATTTCTGAGGCTCTGATCGGATTCAAATCCATATCCCTGGATTTTTTCTTTAGGTGATAATATCGTAACAAATTTGTCAGAGACTATTTTTCTATCCTTATTTCTCCACATCAGTTCGGAAGTAGTAATAGTAACGCCGCTATCATTAACCACCATGACACTATCCTTAGCAAACAAATTCTCTGTAGCATCATCGACTCTTCCCCGTTTAGAAGTTAACGTAGATGTTTTATGCTGATACTCATCATAGAAATCAATCTTGAGGCTTGAATCTAACAATGTTTCCTGGGTATCGTAAAACACCCTTATGTGTCCTGCGAACAGAATAGCTTTTGTTTTTCCTGAATCAGTAAATGTTACCTTAGAATGCCAACTTTCCTGCGATGGTAATTTTTCAACCTGAATATTTGATAGAACAGAAGGCTGAACTCTTTCCTGCTGGCATCCAAAGAAAATCAAGGGAATGATTATGGTTAAGAAGATCCTCATCTTTGTTTTAGACCGAGGTTAATAAGATCGTGGAGATGGACAATTCCAACCGGGTGATTGTCATCATCGGTGATAATCAGGGCAGTAATTTTGAAATTCTCCATTTGCTGCAATGCAAGGGATGCAAGGTAATGGGACCTCATTACTTTGGGATTTTTAGTCATGATATCACTGGCATGAAGATCTTTAATATCGAGAGTTCTTTCGAGTAGTCTTCGAAGATCTCCGTCAGTGATTATACCTGTTAAACGACCTTTATCGTTTACAACGCAAGTTGTACCTAATCTTTTAGTAGTGATTTCGAGGATTGCGTCTTTAATAGATGCAGACTCCTTAACAATAGGTATCCGATCGCCCTGAATCATTATTTCTTTTATTTCGAGGGAAAGTCTTTTGCCCAGACTACCGCCCGGGTGAAGATAGGCAAAATCGTTTACGGTAAATCCTCTCAATTGTAAGAGGACGACAGATAATGCATCCCCAAGAACTAAAGTTGCAGTAGTAGAGGAAGTAGGAGCGAGATCATAGGGGCATGCTTCCTCTTTAACATCAATGCTGAGAAATATATCGCATTCACTTGCAAGCCGTGATTCCCGATCGGCGCACATGCCGATCAGCTTTACATTTATTCTTTTTAACAAAGGAATGAGAGTTGAGATCTCTTCCGTGTTTCCACTTTTAGAAATGAGGATAGCAACATCTTCTTTCCTGACCATTCCGAGGTCCCCATGCAAGGCGTCGGTGGGGTGCAAGTAGATAGCTGGGGTTCCTGTTGAATTCAGGGTAGCGACAATCTTACGGGCAATAAGACCGGATTTTCCCATGCCAGTAAGTACTACCCTTCCCTTGCATTTAAGTATAGTCTCGATTGCATCGGCGAATTCATCGCCGATAGTATTTATCAAGCCCGAAATAGCCTCACTTTCCGTACGGACGACTGATTTTCCCTTCTCAATAATTTCTTCTTTAGTCAACTTCTTATACCTTTAATATTTGATAATACCTACCAAGGCAGTCGATCACAATAATTTCCTACTTATAAACTTTGCTGTATAGTTTGAATATTTAAGTCCCGATATTTTTAACAACCGCATCAATTTTTTTGATAGTAATAAGTAAATCTCTTAATTCATTTATGGGAAGCTGGCTTGCAGCATCACTCATAGCATTTTTAGGGTCGGGGTGAACTTCGAGGAATAGTGCATCGATTCCGACAGCTGCGGCTGCACGTGCTATTGGTTTAATAAAATCAGGCTGTCCTCCGGTAATTCCTCCTTCACCGGGAACCTGCACAGAATGAGTGGCATCCATAACAACCGGGAATCCTAAATCTTTCATAATAATAAGACCTCTCATATCCACAACAAGATTATGGTACCCGAATGATGTGCCTCTTTCAGTAAGTAATATTTTGTTGTTGCCAGCATTAATAACTTTCTCTGCAGCATACTTCATATCCCCGGGGGCGAGGAACTGCCCTTTTTTAATGTTAATAACTTTTCCTGTTTTAGCGGCAGCCTTCAGCAATTCGGTCTGTCGACACAAGAAAGCAGGAATCTGAAGCATGTCAACGTACCGTGCGGCATTCTCTGCTTCAGCAACAGTATGAATATCGGTAATCACAGGGAGATTAAATTTCGTTTTTACTTCGGCAAGAATATTAAGAGCTTCCTCATCTCCGATACCAACGAAAGAAGCGTCACTGGTTCTATTAGCCTTCTTATAACTAGATTTAAATATAAAGGGGATGTTTAATTCTTGGGTTATTTTTTGAATTCTCGAAGCGGTAGTCATTATGAGCTCTTTGCTTTCAATTACACAAGGACCAGCAATTAGCACAAAGGGATTTCCACCGCCAATTTTGATTCCATTTACTTCAATTACCATAAATTCAAAAGATTATTTTCTGAAATAGAAATTATTTATTGCATACACCTAATTCAGAGCGCATTCTCCACCACAACAAGATCCAGCGGGCATACTACAGTTTCCCTGAGAACAAGGAGATTCATGTGAATGGGCATGAACCGAGGGACTAAAGGAAGAGAACAATTTGGTTATTTTTTTTGAATTACAGTCAGGACAGGTAACCTTATCCAGATTTACGGTTGATTTATGAAGAACTTCAAATTTTGTATTACACGAGGAACATTTATATTCAAATACGGGCATATTATTAACTTATTCTCTGTTTTTATAATATTAAATATAATAAAATCTTCAGACCTGTAATAAAAAAGAAGCCGGAACAAATGAATACAAATTAGTTCTTGTATTTATCACGTGTTTCAATGACATCGACGATATAATCAAAGACCGGCATACCGAATGTAATCCAGGCATCTTCTATTGGTTCATTTGCCAATCTTTCAAAGATACCTTTGATATACCTGCCAGATTTATTTCTTCCGCCGAGAACTTTAACTATACCTAATTTATATGCTGCCAGAGTCCAATCCATTAAATAGCTTTTATTTATAAGGACATCATCGATACGTTTGAATGAATATTCCAGATAGAGGCATTGTGCCAAGATTGAATTTGCCGGATCAAATGGGTGGAATTTCTTTTTGCGCCCCAGCCTTCCGGGCATAAGTCTATTAATATCAGCCCACATGTTAGCGGTGATCTGACACAATCCCTTAGCCCCGGTTTTATTATTCACGGCTTTATAGTTGAAATTACTTTCACACTTTACCTGTGATTTGAGGAGAAGCCAATCTATTCCATATTCTACACCATATTTATGGAAAAGATCATCGTATTTATTCTCATTAAGGCTTTTAATGATTTTGGGGGAATAACTTTTTAGTTTAATAACATTCAATATTATTTTTCCGAATTAAGTAAAGACTAAAATATAAAATCTCTTAAGCACTTTCCTCTATAATTCAAAAATAATAAGAGATCCTATTTGATCAGCTGTATTTGTCGAATTGCCATATAATAGAATATCCCTAAGTAATATTATTTTTATGCGTGATTACAGATAGGGCATAAATAATCAATTCATCATAATTATTAAAGAAAGGACTACTAAGCATAATGCAGCATGGCATTACAGATTGCTTTAATTGTAATTTATAACTATTATTTATATCAATTTATTTTCAAATCACTTTATTATAATAATTATGATTATTCGTTTTTCAAAGACTATATATTTATATATCTTTTTAATACTACTTCAAATATCCATTCCATTATATGCTCAGCCTGACAGGATACTAACAAGCGGTGAGATTAGATCTGCACTTAAAAAGCTGAACGTACTTGGTTCGGTTTTATATATAGCGGCTCATCCTGATGATGAGAACACTGCTTTACTTTCATTTTTCTCATCAGAAAAAGCACTACATACCGGATATCTTTCATTGACACGCGGCGATGGGGGGCAGAATCTAATAGGATCTGAGCAGGGAGAATTATTAGGGCTTATCCGCACACAGGAACTTCTGGATGCGCGCAAGATAGATGGTGCGGAACAGTTTTTTAGTCGTGCGTATGATTTCGGTTTTTCCAAATCACCCGATGAAACTTTTGCATTCTGGGGTAAGGAGAAGATACTTTCCGATGTGGTTTGGATAATCCGCAAATTTCGTCCCGATGTTATTATAACACGTTTCCCGATAACGGGAGAAGGAGGACATGGACATCATACAGCATCTGCAATACTTGCAGAGGAAGCATTCAACCAGGCAGGTGATACCAGCAAGTTTCCAGAGCAACTAAAATATTTGAAGGCATGGCAACCTAAACGATTACTATGGAATGCGTGGCTACCAATTATAGAAAAGAGAAAAGAAGATACAAGCCATCTACCGAAACTGGATGTTGGAGAGTTTAATCCTTTCTTAGGAAAATCATATACTGAGATAGCTGCGGAAAGTAGAAGCATGCATAAGAGTCAGGGTTTTGGAACCGGAGGCACAAGGGGCGAATCCATTCAATATTTTGAACCACGAGAAGGCGCGCCAGTAAAGAATGATCTTTTTGAGGATATTGATTTATCGTGGAAGAGAGTAAGGGGAAGCAAGAAATTATCTAGTCTATTGTGCAAAGCAGAACAAAAGTACGATCCAGATAAGCCGGAGGAAGTTCTTCCGTTGTTGATAGAAGCATATAAGGAGATGGATAAGATAGAGGATGATTATTGGATTCCAATTAAAAGAGTTGAATTAAAAGAAGTTATCAATTCTCTTTTAGGTTTATGGATAGAAGCAATATCCAATGTATATTCAGCTGTCCCCGAGCAGAATATTAATTTTACTGCTTCAATAGTCAACCGCATCAATTTTCCAGTTAAACTAAAATCAATTAGTTATTCATTCGGCAAGAGTGAGGTGGACTTCAATGCGGAACTTGATAAAGGTAAAATATTTCAAAAATCTTTTATTGCCACTATTCCGAAAGATGCTCCTTTATCACAACCATACTGGTTAAGCAATGAACATAGCAATGGTACTTTCACTGTAAATAACCAAAAGTTGATAGGAAAGCCAGAAAATGATCCTACTGTAATAGTTAAATTTACGTTTGATTTTAATGGGAGTGAAATCAGCTTGACTACTCCCCTATTATACAGATGGATTGATCCTATAAGAGGAGAGAAATACCGTACTCTGGAAATTCTACCAGCGATTTCGATAAACTTTGAAGATAAAGTATATTTATTCCCCAATAACAATTCTAAAAAGATTGTTGTACATGTAATAAATAATTCATCAAGCTTAAGCGGAAAGCTTCGGCTTAGTCATCCTGACGGATGGAAAGTAACACCAGAGGAAGAACCATTTACATTTGAAAAGAAAGATGAGGAGAAGCAACTGGAATTTAGTATAACTCCACCGGCAGAGAATTCCGAAGTGAAAATAGAGGCAGATGCTTTTATTGCGAATGATGTATATGATATGGGAATTACAAGGATTACTTATGATCATATTCCAATACAAACCTACCTACCAAAAGCGGAAATAAAAGCAGTCCGTTTCTTTACATTAAAGGCGATAAACGATATTGGGTATATTATGGGCTCCGGGGATAATATTCCGGATTATCTAACACAACTTGGTTACAACGTAACTTTGCTTTCTGATAATGATTTAATAACAAAAAATCTATCAGGCTATGATGCAATAATTGCGGGAGTACGTGTATACAATATCAAAAAGTTGATAGCACGTGTACAGGATAAATTATTAAATTACATTTCCAATGGGGGAAATTTTCTAGTTCAATACACCGTAAACAGGGATATAGTTGTTCCGAATATTGGTCCCTACCCGATAAATATTTCTACAGACCGAGTAACGGATGAAAAAGCGAAAATTAGCATTGTAGATACCACAAGTTCCCTACTGAAATATCCGAATAAAATAGTTCAAAATGATTTCAATGGATGGATACAGGAAAGAGGAATATATTTTGCGGATAAATGGGACGCCCATTATCATAGTGTAATCTCCTGTAATGATCCGGGAGAGAAGCCACTGGAGGGAGGCTTATTGATAGCACAATACGGCAAAGGAACTTTTATTTACACAGGATATGATTTTTTCAGAGAGGTTCCAGCAGGAGTGCCCGGGGCCATAAGATTATTTATTAACTTATTCTCTGCCAAGTAATTATGAGATAATGTGATGTATCTAACCGATTAGCATAGTATATCTTTTAACTTTAATTATAAGATAAAAATAGATTATTAATTCTAAATGGAGGAATAAGAATGGAAAAGAGCGGAAGTAAAAATATTGGTGGGTTTATAAGTGGAATTTTAATTGGCGGTATATTGGGGAGTGCTATAGCAATGCTATTTGCACCAATGACCGGTAAAAAGCTTAGAAGAAAAATATCCAATGCAACTGATGATATGCTTGAAGATGTTAATGAATATGTGGAAACAGGGAAAGAAAAGGCAGAAGAGCTAATCAAGGAAGGAAAGAAAAAGGCAAGTGAAATCTTAAATGATGCAAAGAAATTAGTTACACTTAGTTAAGATAAATCCAATACTTTTTATTCAACACTAATGGAGGGGGTTTATAACTTCTTAGTAGTGTTATATTAAATAGAATTGGACTTTGTTGTTTAGAGGGAAGATCAATAATAAACAAACATCTGATATTTTACGTTTAATTTATTATTTTGTGATAATTAAAATCTGATATGCTTGGAAAAGGAACGTAAACAAAATATACTAAAGGCTGCCGAAAAAAGATTCTCACGCCATGGACTGAACAAGACCACTCTTAATGAAATCGCAAGAGATTTAAGGATAGGCAAAGCTACCATTTATCATTACTTCACCACAAAAGAAGACCTATTTTTTCAAACAATTGAATGGGAAATTGATCTTTATCTTGAGGAATTAAAGGTGGTTTTCAGTAATGAGCAATACTCTTTGAAAGAACAGCTTGTGGAATATTTTAATCTAAAGGCATCAGCATATTCAAAGTATAAGCTACTTTATGAGATACTTTTTTGTAGTATGAAAGAGGAGGTTTCTGAGAAAGAAGCGCTGCTTGTAAAAGTTCTATTTGATAAAGAGACAGAATTCATAAAGCAATATATACCAGGTAAGAAAGAACAGCAGAACGAGACAGCTTACATTCTTGTATTAAGGAGCTGGGGAGAGATGTTCAGTTACAAAATTAAGGCAGCAACTGATCCTGAAAAGATTCTCGGCAAAGAAAACCTAATCAAATATATAGAGTCATATAACTTCTAATTAGTACAGTATTAGAGCCAACCCTGCTGTTTATACCACTCACAGGTTCTTTTAATTCCTTCTTCAATCTGGATAGATTGGTGGTAATTAAGTTCCCGAATTGCTTTACTCGTATCACAAATCCAAGCATTCCGAGTAAGATCCCTAGCTTTTTCAAGATTCAGAGTAGCAGGTTTACTGCTGAACTTTGCGATGAACTGAGCGATTGCAGCTATAGTATAGACAATAGAATGGGGCACTTTTATTTTGACTGGATTTTTCCCTAGAATTTTGGCAGTAATATTGCCTATCTCATCCCAAGTATAATATTTTTCAGAACTAATGAAATATGTCTGCCCTGCTGATTTCTCAGACTCTGCGGCAAGCATAAATCCTTTTACAAGATCATTAACATGTATCAGACTGATGAGTTTCTTATCGAATCCAATAGTTGTCATCAATCCTTTATTAAAAGTCCGGAAGAAGATAAATATTTCAGTATCTCTTTCACCGAACACAGCCGGAGCACGGCAAATAGTTATTGGAAGCCTATCCATAAAACTTTTTGCCAATTCCTCCTCGGCGAGCTTGCTACGCCCATAGGTGGTGATGGGATTATAGGGGTCATCTTCCTTGATTACTTTCCCATTATATGATGGACCAGCGGCAGTCTGACTACTAACGACGAGAAATTTCTTAATAGTATCTTTAAACTCTATAGCGGTTTCGAGAAGCGCCCTAGTGGTTTCCACATTACCATGAAAATAACCCTCAGGTTTTTTTGATTTGACAACCCCAGCCACATGATAAATATAATCAGCGCCCTGAAATGCTTTTCTAAGTCCATCCTTGTCCATGAGTCCAGAATCAAATATTTGGACATCTTTACCTTTCAACCATTTAAGATCACTACTTTTCCTTGTTATACAACGAACTATATAATTATTCTCAAGTAAAAGATCAACGAGATGGCTACCCACAAAACCATTTGCACCTGTTACCACCGCAGTTTTTTTGTTATTCATCTTTAACCAGTTTGTTTGATTTTAACACTATATAATTATAGATTTGAACTCAAATTTAATAAAATAATACGACTCTTTGTAATTTTTCTAACCTAAAGGAGGTTAATTGGATTTATTTACTAAATGCTATGAATTTACCAGAGCAGATGAAGTAAAAGCATTAGGATTGTACCCATATTTTAGACCGATAGAAGAGAATGAGGGACCAGTTGTTCAGATAGAAGGTAAAAAAGTTATAATGGCAGGTTCCAATAATTATCTTGGATTAACTGCACACCCAAAAGTAAAAGAAGCAGCAATTAAGGCTATTGAGAAATACGGCACCGGTTGTTCCGGTTCCCGCTATTTAACTGGTACGCTTGATCTTCATATTGAACTTGAATACAAGCTTACCAAGTTCTTTAAGACAGAGGCTGTGCTCTTATTCAGCACCGGTTATCAAACCGCACAGGGAATTATTCCCACGCTTGTACAGAGGGGGGAATATGTGGTATCCGATAAAGACAACCATGCTAGTATAGTTGCAGGCAACCTTATGGCTAAGGGAGCTACGGCAGATATGGTAAGATATAAACATAATGATATGGAAGATTTGGAGAGAGTAATTTCCAGACTTCCATCAGATTCAGCAAAGTTAATTGTGAGTGACGGAGTGTTTTCTACAGGTGGTGAAATTGTCAATCTTCCATTGTTGAATGATATAGCCAAGAGATTTAATGCCAAAATATTAATTGATGATGCCCATTCAGTCGGTGTTATAGGAAAAGGCGGACGCGGAACAGCCAGCGAGTTCAACCTTGAAAATAAGATTGATTTGACGATGGGAACTTTCAGTAAAACCTTTGCTTCATTAGGAGGGTTTGTTGCCGGTAATGATAGAGTGATTAATTATATCAAACATCATTCCCCTGCTCTCATTTTCAGTGCTTCACCTACACCTGCTTCTGTAGCAGCAGCAATGGCGGCGCTTGAAATACTTGAAGCTGAGCCAGAAAGAGTAACCAAACTGATTAAGAATGCCGACAAAATGAGGAAAGGATTTACGGAACTTGGTTTCAATGTTATAGATGGAAGGACTGCAATAGTGCCAGTAATAGTTGGCGATGACGAGATAGCATTCAAGATGTGGCGCATGCTTTACGATGCAGGTGTCTTTGTAAATGTATTTATTTCTCCCGGAGTCCCTCAAGGAAGGCAGATGATGAGGACAAGTTATATGGCTACTCATGAGGAAGAGCATTTAGATAAAATTTTAGATATTTTCAGCGATGTAGGAAAGAAGGTCGGTTTAATTTGATAAACATAATTCCGACTTAAATGAGAAAAAGATATTCCATTTTAGCTATTTTCCCCACTAATATTTTAAGGGATTCTTTATGAGCGATATCAAGATATTATCCGTGCAGTCAGAGAAAGACAGAATGCGTTTTATCAAACTGCAATGGAAAATGTATAAGGATAACCGTTATTGGGTTCCGCCTCTTATCATTGACAGAAAGAAAATCCTAGATCCAAAAAAGAATCCTTTTTTCCAGCATGCCGAAATAGAATTATTTCTTGCAGAGCGAAATGGGGAACTTGTAGGCAGGATAGCCGCAATAAAGAATGATCTCCATAATAGCACTCATAATGATAAAGTTGGTTTTTTTGGTTTCTTTGAATGCATAAATGATCAGGCTGTAGCGAATGCACTTTTTGATGCTGCCAAGGGATGGTTAAAATCTAAAGGATTTGACACAATGCGCGGACCTGCGAACCCATCCAGCAATGATGAATGGGGAATGCTGCTTGAGGGATTTGATGATGAACCTCGCCTGTTGATGACTTTTAACCCGAAATATTATTTAGACCTTTGTGATAATTACGGCTTTCATAAAATAAAGGATTTATATGCATGGAAACTTGAGAGTGATAAAGTGCTCTCTTCTGATAAGCTAAGAAGAGTCCAGGAGATAGCAAAGCAACGGGCGGGATTAAAGATTACTCAACTTGATATGAAGAATTTTGATAAGGAGCTTGAGAAAGTAAAGTACGTATATAATAAAGCATGGGCACCAAACTGGGGTTTTGTGCCGATGACTGAGGCAGAACTTGATGCAATGGCTAAGGATCTAAAGCCATTAGTAGAAGCAAAATTAGTTTTATTCGGAGAGATAGATAATAAACTTATAGGATTTGCTCTTACAATGCTTGATTATAATCAGATCTTCAAAAATATGAATGGACATCTCTTCCCATTTAATTTTCTAAAGTTGTACACTCAAAAGAAAATAATTACATGGTCACGAATAATTACACTCGGTTTAATTCCCGAATATCAAAAGCGAGGTCTTGATGCTGTCTTTTATTGGGAGATAGTTAACCGTGCGAGGGAGCTGGGGATAAAATTGGGAGAGGCAAGCTGGATATTGGAAGATAATGAGATGATGAACCGTGGCGCAGGTGAAGGAGTAATGAATGGTGAACTTTATAAGAAATACCGCATTTATGATATAAATATAAGTTAAGGGTTCTAATTACTTCTAATCGCTACGTTGTAAGTTCCCCGCCGCTTGCGGC
>PLLW01000109.1 GCA_003141435.1 Ignavibacteriales bacterium | reverse complement strand
AAAAAATATCACTTGACATTTAAATTAAATTTTATTATTATATTTGTTCTTGATTTATTAGAGTTAATAGATCAATCGCCCCACCTTAAATGACAATTCCACAGATTTTTACGGATATTTCTGTATTCTCCCATAGGGATGAGCATGGGAAGACGGCGGGACAACAGTCTTGGGGCCTAGAGGGATTCGGAGTGGGGATATGCTGTTTATTTTCAAATTACGAAGGAAATGTACAAGATTTGGCTAATAAGGGGTTATAAATGTTCCATATAGGGAATTAAAGATTATTTTGGACGGATGTGTTATTTCTGATTCAATAAAGAACCTATTCCATTTTTATATTCTTTTTCCATGGAAACATTGCCCAATTCATCATACATTTTCCACATCCCTTCCCGCAGACCGTTAACAAATATACCCTTCTCTTTTACTTTACCACCGGGGAAATACCAGACCCAAATACTATCCGGTTTGTCGTGCTTAAAGTTTCCTTCGGACTCAAGTTCTCCGGAGAGATAATAATATGCCCACTTCCCTTCGTTCTTATCATTAAATATATTCCCCTTCATAATCAGGTTTCCATTCTCAAAGGTTATTTTGAACTCCCCGTTTTTCAGCCCATCTTTAACATAATATTCGAAATTCTTCCCTTCGGTTTTAGATTTAACCAGTCCGGTGAAGGGTGCATTGGAATCATTTCTATAAACAATGTTGTTTTTTATGGTAAATCCATTTTTATCAATTTTCTTTGGACTACATGAAACTAACATAAAGACCAAAAAAAATGCAATCAGATGTTTAAAAGACATTTTTTCCTATTATTATATTTATAAACGTACTAAAAATTATTAATAGAATTATTATTATCTGCTATGTTCTTATTTAGAGCAAAAGGTCTCATTTCTCATCATTGAAAATAATCTGATTGAAATTGATGAAATTTGTAACATTTAGTTGGTTTAGCATTTGCTTTTTATAATCTATTTTTAGAAATTTTGAACACCAGTTATAGCTTAATAAGGAATTGCATATGAAAAGAAATTTACTGCTTTTAACGATCTTTCTTTTTTCAGCATCGGGAATTCTAATCAGCCAAGAAACAAATTATTATTTAGGTACAGGAAACGGAAGTGAACCTCAGGCAAGATCATGCGCCTCCTGCCATCAAACTGGGAATATTGGTTCTCCGAAATATGATACATACAAAAAAACATTGCATGCAGTTGCTTATGATTCACTCAAATCTGTATTAAGCTTTGATTGCCTTTCCTGCCATACTACCGGTTGGAACCCAGCTGTAATAGCTTACGGCGCAGATGAATATGTAAAGAAAGACACTACAAAAAGTCCAAATTATGTAATTTCGAATATTATAGCATTTGGCAGAGTAAAAAATGTAGGCTGCGAAGCCTGCCATGGTCCTTTAGGAATTATAAATCCTACTCCGTCTAATCCCTCAGATACTCTTATACTGGGTGCTAATCATTGGAATTTTCAAACTAATAATAAGCCCAACTGGTCGGCACAACTTTGTGGACAATGCCACGAGGGAGTACATAATCCTTATTATGATGAATGGCAACAATCTGCTCATGCACACAGCAATATTTCATTTGTAGTAACTAATAAAGCTTGTACAAAATGCCATGTTGCACAAAATTTTGCTTTGTTTGCTTCAAATCCGCAATCCTACAGAGATACAATTCTGGTTACAGGCACAGATGTTATGCCGTTAACCTGTGTAGCATGCCATGACCCGCATGCAAAGAATAACCAGCATCAGTTAAGATTTGCAATTACACCTCAAAGCACTATTTGCGATCAATGCCATAATAATGCTGACACTATTATCATTAACAGCGCTCCTCACCAGACTACTTCGAAAGTGTTAACAGGAAGTCCTTTATTCGGATATCAATACACTGGTGAAACTTATATCAATTCAGGACATACATATGCCGCAACAGAGAGATGCGTAAACTGCCACGTATATGCCAGTCCATTCAATGGGCAGACATCTGCTACGGGACATACATTTTATCCAAGAACAGAAGCATGCAAGAGTTGTCACCCTGATTTCTATACGGTGGTTGATACTTCGAACCATGACAAAATGTTCGACTACAGGGGTACTCAGACAAGAACAGACAGTTTGATAAATGCACTCCAGACTAAGTTAAACAAAGCAACTCATAATGATTCTTTAACCACGGCATTCCTTGAAGCAAATTATAATCTACTTTCTATCGTTGCTGAAGGAAGTCATGGTATTCACAATACGCGCCTTGTTCAGAAATTATTAAATGATGCCCTTACCAGATTCAGCGCAACTGCAGTATTGAATGAAGCGGGAATGATTCCGAATAAATATGAATTAGCCCAGAATTATCCAAATCCTTTCAATCCTTCAACCACAATTAAGTTCTCAATTCCTGAATCAGGTAACGTAAAAGTAATAGTATACGATGCTATTGGAAGAGTAGTTGTAACACTCACAAATAATTTCTACCAAGCTGGAAGTTATAAGATTGAATGGAATGCCACTTCATATGCATCGGGTATTTATTTTTACCGACTTGAATCCAGAAATTTCAATATGGTTAAGAAAATGGTCTTAGTAAAATAAATTTATTATAATTTTTAATAACGCAAATTTCAGGAGGTATTATGTCCCAAAAGATTTTCACTATTCTAATATTAATGTTTTCTTTCCTATCCTTCTGCCAAAATAAAGATACCGACAAAAAGCCTAATTCTTATGTCGGTGCAGAGATATGCGGGATGTGCCATAAGAGTGAAAAAGCAGGGAAACAGTTTGATATATGGAAAAGCACAAAACATTCCCAGGCTTACAAAGCGCTTCTAACTGCCAAGGCTGATTCAATTGCACTTGCAAGAGGATATAAAACTCCTGCAGTTAAAACGGACGAATGCATGGGCTGCCATACAACAGGATACAAAGCAGATTCATTACTGATAGGCGCAAGATTTCATATAGAAGACGGAATTCAATGCGAAACATGCCATGGCCCCGGTTCAAATTATAAAACCGTCAGCATAATGAAGAATAAAGATCTGGCTATTACAAATGGTCTCATGTTATATTCCAATCTGGAAGGTTATTGTGTTAAATGCCATAACGAAAAGAGTCCCACTTATGTAAAACAAGACGTAAACCTTATGTGGGAAAAGATTAAACATCCGATTCCAAAGAGCAAATAACCGATTAATTTTTCGACAAAATATTGAAGATGAAAAAAATTATTATATCAATCTGCCTGATAATAATATCAGGGGGATACCTATTGCCACAGAATATTAACGGAAGGTTCTCTTCATCAGTTTATTCTTTGGAAAGATTCGACACAACAAATGTTTCGAATAATTATTTACGCGCCTATGAACTATTAAGCCTGAATATCAACAAGGATAAGTTCTCACTGAGAACTTATCTTGATTTTGAAGGGGATCTTACGGGCGATGTAAAAGAAGTATCCCGTGTGGAGTTATATAACCTGTATCTCGAAGGACGCGACCTCTTTGATGTTGCTACTATAAAATTAGGAAGACAGCCTATTTTTAACAGTATCGGAGGGGGAGTTTATGACGGTGCAAACCTTGATTTAAAGGTTGAAGGTTTCAAGTTATCCGGTTACTTCGGCGGTGATGTACCTTCCTACCAGAAAGTTGCATTTAATGACTGGCAAAACGATTACATTACCGGCGGCAAATTGACCACTACTGCAATTGATCATTTCCAGATAGCCTTAAGCTATGTGAACAAGAATTTCAAACCCCAGGATTATACTGCTCTTCGATTAGATCCAAATAATAACCCAATTGATGTTCTGATAACTCATAATTCCAATCAGTTCAGTTTTGGTTCTGCCGAGGTTTTTTATAATCTTAGAAATGCGGTTGACGTGGAAGCCAGATATGATTATGATTTTAATTTTGCCAAAACATCAAAGTTTGAATTTAATGCAGATTACCTACAGATTGATAATCTGAAACTTAATCTTTACTATAATTACAGGGATCCAAGAATCAACTATAACTCTATTTTTTCAGTATTTAATTACGGTAACACTCAGGAAATAGAGATAGGCGGAGATTACACGCTTAACAAGGAAATAACAATAACCGGAAAGGTGGGTGATGTTATTTACCAGGATGATAATTCCCAACAGATCACATTAGGAGTAAGCACAATTTACGGTACCCTGACATATCTAAAAAATTTAGGTTATGCGGGTGAGATGGATGGTGTTTCTTTATACACCGCACATTCTTTTTTTGAAGGATTAATTACACCATCTGCCGGAATATCTTATACAGCATATAAGCTTTCACCGGATGACCCAACGAATAATATCACTTCGGTACTTGCCGGCATAAATGTAAGACCACACAGATCCCTGTCTTTTGATCTTCAAGGACAATACATGGATAATAAAATATATAAGAATGACTTCCGGTTTTTCTTCAAGATCAACTACTGGTTTAATACAAATTCAGGTTTGATGTAAAATGAAATTACAAATTAAACACATATACCTTGTTGTACTTCCTGTAATAATAGTAATATTACTTTTCTCTGCTTTTTCATCCCTAAAAAATGATGGTAAGCCCGAAGCAATAGGAAACGAAAAGATAATTAAGTTTTCTCATAATGTTCATAAAGACATTGCCGAGTGCGATTTATGCCATGCTGCAGTCAAGACAAGCAAATCTGTGAAAGACAGGCTATTACCAAATCATGACATATGCAAACAGTGCCATGATGAAGTGAATAAAGACGATCAATGCACAAAATGCCATTACGGTGATAATTATGAACCACTGATACAGCATTCTTCCAACAATATTTTATTTGACCACAGTTTTCACCTTGATAATCAAAAGGTAAAATGCGAAGTCTGCCACAAAGGAATTTTTGATGTGGATTATGCCTTCAAGGCTTCACAACCCTATCCTATTATGGAGAACTGCTATTCATGCCATAGCGATAAGGGGGAAGCAACAAGTTCATGCGAAGCATGCCATATTTCAACAGCAAACCTGAAACCATTGACTCACCAGAGCGTTAATTTCATTAAGAGCCATAAGTTTGCCGCAAAGGAAACAAATGCAAATTGCATAATGTGCCATGACAATAATAATAACTCATGCATTACCTGTCATGCTGCTAATAATATTATTACAAATACCAATACTCCTTCTGATTTTTACGCACCATATCTGCCGAACAATTTTAAGGACGGAGTAAAGCAACAACAGATTACAAGAGTGCACAACCTTAATTACAGGTTCACACACGGAATTGATCTTAAAGGCAAAACAACAGAGTGCAGGACTTGTCATGAAATTGAAACATTTTGCGGCAACTGTCATTCATCACGGAATAGTGATTTCAACATGGGCGGAATAACCCCCACCTCCCATTTTGCTCCTGATTTTACTATCGGCAGAGCAGTTGGATCGGGGGGCGGAAAGCACAGCATATTAGCCAGAAGGGATATAGAGAGCTGCCAGGCATGCCATGACGTGCAGGGAGCTGATCCGACCTGCCTAATGTGCCATACTGATGCTGATGGAATAAAGGGGACTGACCCCAAGACTCACCCAAGCGGATTTATGCATAATGTACATGGTGACTGGCATGACAGCAATGCTTCCGTTTGTTTCAATTGTCATACCCGCTTTCCTGCAATACCCGGAAAATTTTTCTGCGGATATTGTCATGGAACTAAAGGTTAGGATTTAATTATGGAACCAAAGATGAAATACTATCTATTAAGTTTTATTACAATAATAAGTATTGCAATTTTATTTGACGGATGCAGTAAGCTCCAGGAAAATATAACTCAGCCTCAATCGCTTTCAATTCACAGCAATGGAAACCTTGATACTTCATCAGCTAACTTTCATGGTAATGTTTTAAAAGCCAATAGTTTCAATCTGACCAGCTGCGAAAAATGTCATGCTACAAATTTTCAGGGGGGAATTACAAATGTATCCTGTTATAGCTGTCATAACTATCCGCATCAAGCAGGAATAGTAGATACCACTTCCTCCGATTTCCATGGCAAACTTATTATAGCAAACAATTGTTCGATGAATGCATGTCAAAAATGTCATGGAAATGATTTCAGCGGAAACGGATCAAATCAATTAAATTGCAGAAACTGCCATACACAAGCAGCAGGTCCGCTTGCGTGCAATACATGTCATGGTAATTTCGCAGATTCAACGATGACAGCTCCCCCCAGGGATATAAATGGAAACACATCAACTAATTTAGTCACTGTAGGCGCACACGCAAGTCATTTATACACAAATAATTTTGCAGTAGTTGCATGTGAGAACTGCCATGTAATTCCGAATGCAAATAACGTAAAGGATCATTTCAACCCGGGTCCTCTGGTTAAAATAGTTGTACTGGACAGCCTGGCAATTCATGGTATTGCATCAAACGCTGTATTTGATGCCAATACGGAAACTTGTTCAAACACATACTGCCATGGCAACTTTGAATTCAAGAAATCGGATGCCCCTCCGGAAAGACAATTTGCATATACTTCAGATAAGATGACAGGAAACAATATGACAGTGAGATGGAATTTATTAGACGGCTCCCAGTCGCCGTGCGGTTCATGCCATGGAACCTCTGATGGTTTTATTTCTCCGGCAGGACATATCAAAATGCCTATTACAGAGTGCGTAGCCTGCCACCCAACAGTAGTAAATGGGAACGGCGAGATCATTGATAAGACAAAACATATAAACGGGCAGATCAATTTCGCATTGAGCAAGAAAAGATAGTTTTTAGAACATAATAAAACCCCCCAGGCTAACTTTAGGGGGTTTTTTATTTTATGGGGTATATCCTAAATTTGATAGGTAATCATTGGATAGAGTAATTTGAAAGTCATTATATTGATAGGCTCCGAAAATACCCAATCCCCCGCTTATATTTGTATAGTTAGGTTCATCAAGGCGAATTGATAAATTATCTAAAAACCCATTTGTAGTAGAGATATAACCAGCAAGGAACTGATCAAAAATCAAGAGTTCAAGATCAATATATAAAAACTTATAATTAGACTTATCATCGCCATTGGAAACCTGAAGCATTGCCTTATCGATATTAGTTCTTACAAACTCAATGCCGGCAGCGGGTGAAAATCCCGGATAAACCGAAGTTTCAATACCGTTAGCAGAAGTATAATCGAGGGGCACTTCAAAAGAATGGTTAACAACAGGAATTTCATTTCTTTTCTGATAAATAATCTTCAAGCGCGGGAGATAATAAACATTAAAATCGTATGCAGTCCAGCGGAAATCCAATGCAATTTCATCCCCTTTAATAAACCATGGAGAGTTCCCGAAATAAGCATTGTAAGGCACTTTTGATTTAGATGTCAGAAGAACTCCCGGAGTGGGTATTGCAATTATCTCCACAGAATCATGAGCTGCAGGTGTAAAGGCTTTGGTATAATAAAATTTAATTGGGTCTTTATACCTTGAAGTATCTGTCCTTGCTATAGAGGAATCTCTTAACTGATATAATTTCCCTTTCCATTTAAGATATACCTGAGCACCTGAAATAGATGGGTCAGTATTATTAGTATTCGGATCAAAACCTGAGACATCATAGGTTTTACTAAGAGTTGCTATCTGTGAAGCAGAGTCCCCTCTAATAATACAATTCAACACATATTGTTCTTTAAACGGAGCTTTAGGGTTGAAACTCTCATCGCAGGCAAAGCTGATAAGCATAGAAGCAATACAAACGAACAACAGAATATATTTTTTCATATATCAACCCGCAAGAAAACTGTAGGAAGAAAAGGAAGCATATTGATACGTTCCCCAGTAGATCTATCGAAATAAAATATATTCTGCCGGTTATAGACATTCATGATATCAGCCTCCAAAGTCATTTTTATGAAGAAGAGAACGAATTCTTTAGAAGCGCTCATATCGAGTCGATGGTATACAGGGAGGCGTGCNNCAATATAAGTTTTATCGTAAAAGCCGGTACTTTGAGTATATGGGCGACCGGTATTCAGAGTCCACATAGCGCTTACTTTCCATCCGGAGCCGAAATCCCATCCCACCAAAAGATCGATCTGATGTCTTGAATCATACCTGGGATAATACCTAACAGCGTCAATTCCCATGAAAGCCCACGCAAGGGTATATCCAACAGAGGCAAATAATTTTTCATCGCTATATTTAGCTGTATATTCCAAACCGTAGCTTTCGCCATTAGTTGAAATCAAATCCGGATCAGAAGCAAACACCTTATTCTGGTTTATATCTACAATATGCAGCAGCGATTTGTAGTATGATTCAATCTGCATGCTGAAGAAAGGGGAAAGATTTATATCAAACCCAGCCATATAATGAACAGCTTTTGAAGGACTAAGATAATCCGGAATTATGAGGTACGGTTCGAATATAGAGACAACGTCATTATCATCAGTATAAGCCATTATTTCCTGTTTATATATTCCCCAGGCGGCTTTGAAGGCAAGTTCGGGAATAATCCTATAAGTGAGACTCACATTCGGGAACAGGAGCTGGGATGGCAGAGCTGTGAGGGTCACCGGGCAGATTCTAACCCCTACTTCGAGTCCAAAATTTTCAAATCTCAGGAATTTGTATTTAGCATAGAAATCGAAATTAGCTCCGAAATCGCTATAGGTAACGAAATTGCTCAGCAAGTTTTGATAATTAAGATCAGAGTTAAATGTTTTGACCTGCAGACCTATTCCGAGTTCATCCCTGCTATTGAAAAGGAAAGTGAAATTATTATTCCAAGCAAATTCCCTGATGTCGTTAAGTCTTTCTTTCGCCTGACTAAAGTTAGGGATAACAGCAGCATGATAATTACTGACAGATAAGCTAATATAAGAATATAGGGGTTTTTCCCAGACCTGGTAATAATCAAGACCAAATATATTATTACTGAATGTGTAATCGGCTAATTTAGGATCGCCGTATTTAATATTATCGTTACTGATTAAGGTTTTAACAGTAAATTTTGAATTCTTGAGCATATCATCATTGGCATAATTAAGCTTCATATTCAGATCATAAAAGTCGAAGGGTGCAGTTTTGTTATTAAGAAAGTTTTTCATCACCTGACCGAAATAACTTTTCCTTCCGGTCAAAATGAAGGAGCCGTCAGGAATAGGTCCCTCGAGAGAAACTTTCCCGGTAAGAAAGCTGGCATTGGCTGAACCAGCATAACGGTATTTATTTCCATCATTTGTTTTGATATTCATTACAGAGGACAATCTTCCCCCATATTCGACAGGAAATGTACCTTTATAGAACTGAACATTATTTATAATCTCAGGATCGATAATGCTGAAAATGCCTAAAGCATGATACGGATTATAAATAGTAACACCGTCAAGCAAGACAAGATTCTGATCGCTTCCTCCACCTCTCACATAATACCTGGAAGAAATATCGCTGGAAGTTTTAACACCGGGAATCATCTGCAGGGATCTCATAACATCGGCTTCAGTTCCTTTAGGGGCTATCTGAATTTCTCTGGCAGTCAAATTATAAAGTCCTGCATCATTTTCGTTGGGTTTCTTAATCATTTCGCCGATCTTAACAACAGCATTATAATTAACGCTTCCCGGCAGGAGCAGAACACTAACTTCAGTAATTTTATCATTGCGAATTCTGACTTCTATAACCTTTGGAACATATCCTACAAATGAGAAAACCACGCTATGGGTACCAACAGGAATTGAAGGGATTGAATAAAAGCCACGGGTATCGGTAGCGCTCCCCTGTTTAGTATCCTGAAGGTATACAGTTGCATAGGCAAGGATTTCTCCATTAGAAGAATCTTTTACAAAGCCTCTCAATGCGCCATAATTCTGAGCATTTGTTTTAGCGATACCAGAGAGGACGAACATAGATAGAAAAATGTAAAAATATTTCAATGCGGACCTTTACGTAATTATAATAATGAACTTAATTACCTCATGCAGCGGGATTAAAATTTATTTATAACTTCCACCATCTGATCGTGAACATTTTTATTTGTAGCAAGGATTTTGTTTGAGAAAATATCTATCGCCTCTCCTTTAAAACCGGTTACAATTCCCCCGGCTTCTTCAAGAATCAATTTACCGGCACAAATATCCCAGGGATGAAGATATACTTCCCAAAATCCATCGAATACACCATTGGCGACATAACAGAAATCAATTGCTGCGGAACCCAATCTCCTCATACCGCGTGAGGCTTTGGTTAATGCAATAAATCTTTCAAAAGCGTTCTCAGGATTCTCAGCAATATTATAGGGGAATCCTGTTACAAGGAGGGCTCTTTGGAGTTTATCATTAAGGCTGATATTTATTCTTTTATTATTTGCATAAGCCCCGCTGCCTGTTTCAGCTGAATAAACGATATCCCGCATTACATCATAAACAACGCCTGCTAAAGTAATACCATTTTTCTGAACACCGATTGAGACGGAGAATATAGGGAGGCCATGGGCAAAATTTGTAGTTCCATCGAGCGGATCTATTACCCACAAATATTCAGAAGTATTTTTTAATTCCCCGCTTTCTTCAGCAAGAATTCCGTGGCTGGGGAATTCCTTTTTAACATAATCTATTATTCTTTTTTCAGAAGCTTTATCAATCTGGGTTACAAGGTTGGACTCATTTGTCTTAAACTCGATATCAAGGGTTTTCCCGAATCCTTCACGAACAACCTGCCCGGCTTCCTTAGCAATTTCAATAATTTTATTCAGCATTAAGATATTTCATCAATTGTAATTAAAGTAAAAATAATATCTTTATGCCAATATTAAAAAGAATTTCTGAACACCCCTGATCAGATGAGATGTGAGATTAATATTTTTAGTCCTATACCAATAATAATGAGACCACCTACAATTTCCATCTTCTTCCCTATTTTACTTCCTATTATTTTTCCTAAATAAATTCCAGTTATAGAAAGGAGTGCAGTTACGATACCAATTATAAATGCAGGATACCATACGCTGATCATTAAAATTGCCAGACTGAAACCCACTACAAGGGCATCAATGCTTGTAGCAACAGACAATAAAACCATTTCCTTTCCTTTAGAAGGATCTTTCCTAAACTCACCGACAGGTTTATAAGAATCCCAGATCATTTTAACACCGATATAGAAAAGGAGTACAAACGCGATCCAATCATCAACGTTTTTGACAAGGGGCTCTATTTTGTAACCAACATACCAGCCAATGACCGGCATAAAGAACTGGAACAGACCAAAATGAAAAGCTAAACGGACGGCACCCCTATGATTTCCGATTCTTCCAACTGCTCCCGCTCCTAAGGATACTGCGAAAGCATCCAAGGCGAGACCAAAAGCTATAACAATAATTTCACTTAATAACATTTACAAACTTAACATGTCTTGATAAAAATTGCTATCCATAATTTTATTAAGAGCAGCTGTTCTGATGGATGGCGAGAAAGAAGCCGGTTTCCACAGTGTTGAATGGAATGCGGCGGACATGAAGAGATTTTTATACGTGAAGCTGTCAATCCATTTTAATAGGTAAGATGAGATTGGGAATTCCCAAGAAATGGAGATTGCGCTGAAGCGTAAAGGATGTTTCGTTATGGAGAATTCCGTGATAGAATTTTTCCTCCTGAAAAGCTAATTTACCGGTGAAGACCATAGAGCGCGGGAACTCTTTATGGATATCGACGCAAAGGTCTGTTGCAGTTTTTACAACATCAGTTCCGGTGCTAAACCTATAATCAGCGGGGATGCCAAGATTCCGTGCAAAATCGACATATTTTTTCAATTCTTCTTCCACATGTTTTTTGTGCTCATCTAATCCTTCTTCCCCCTTGAACACTCCCTGGTCTACAACGACTACCGAAACAAAGATAAAGTTCTTATAGAAATCAGGGAACTGGCGAATAGTAGTCAGAAATGTATGCACACCAAAACCATTGAATCCGGAGACCAATTGAACAGCGGTCATTTTTTTATTATCGATTGGGGTATTATTCCGTTCACCATAAACCGGAATTGAAGTAAGCAAATCATCAAATTTCTTTTTTTCTTCTTCTATTTTTTTATAATGAGATTTGATGATATAACAAAGAATAATAAGAGCTGAAGTAATAACCAGGGTCAGCCATCCCCCCTCAAGAAATTTTTCAAAAATAGTTATGCATAATATAGTTACGCACATAGTAAGACCGGTCAAATGAACCGAAAGGTGTTTTTTCCATTCCTTATGTTCTTTCCTGTGTTTAATAAAGAACCTGGACATACCAAATTCGGAGAGGGAGAAAGTTAAAAATACATTTATGGAGTACATTACGACAAGTGCGGATATAGAACCATGAGTATAAATTAAAAGAAGCAGGGCGGATATTCCAACCATAAGAACACCGTTCCTCATTGTAAGCCTTTCGGAGAAAACAGCGAAACGATGAGGCAGCCAAGAATCAACAGCCATATTTGCCATAACTCTTGGGGCATCAATAAAGCCGGCTTGTGCGCCGACCAATAACAAAGCCCCCTCAGAGAAAATAGTAATTACCGCAATTGCTTTACCATAACTCCAAGACCCAAAAAGAGAATCTGCCAATACAGAATTAAGTGTTTTTGTCCCGGAAGGATGAACATTAAATAACAAATAGCAGAAGAATAATCCTCCGGCAGTGATAGCAAGAGAGGTTGCCATGTATACCATAGTCCGTTTTCCTGTTTGAACTTTGGGATCGCGCATAATCTGCAGACCATTTGATACCGCCTCTATACCAGTATAAGTTCCGCCGCCTAATGAATAGGCTCTAATAAAAATCAAAAAGAGCCCAAAGAACCCGATTGTTTTCAGATCAGCAGACAAACCCTGATTAACATTTGTAACCACAGTATGAACTTCACCAATGTGGCTAAAGATTCCATAACCAAGCAGGAGAACGTGAGTAACAATGAAAGTAATAAAAATGGGAGCAAGTCCAGTTATAGATTCTTTAATTCCCCGGATGTTCAATATAATAAGCAGAATAATCATGAATGAGGCAAAAGTGAGCTTCAGGTGCTGATATCCAGCAGGCAAATAAGAAAAAATAGCGTCAGAACAAGCGGCAATAGAAACGGTGATAGTTAAAATGTAATCAACGATCAAAGCCGACCCAGATATTACTCCAGCTCTTTCACCCAACATATGGGTAGCGACAATATATCCGCCGCCGCCATGTGGGAAATGTTCAATTATGCGGGAATAAGCATAAGAAATTATAAATACTGTTATAGCAGTACCGAGTCCCAGAAATAAAGCAAGATAAGCATGACCTCCTATTGCCCGAAATGCGGCCTCAGGTCCATAAGATGAAGAGGAAAGTCCATCAGCGCCCAGACCTATCCAAGCTAAAAGCGGTATTAACGCAAGCTTATGAAATATTTTTGGATCATTTATATTCCGCGGAGCCCCCAAAATCAATTGTTTAATTTTAGCAGCTATAGATAGCTTTTCATTTTCCTGATTCAATTGCACAATTCTAATTATTACTTAAACACGGGGTGAAATATACTGCATTTAGGTGTATTTAACCTAATTTACGGAGGTGTTTGATTTAGAAGTAAACCTAATGCTAAAGGATGTTGGTCTTTTAAATCTTCACCCTTTTATAGAAAATCTTCTTTACAATTTCTGCAGTGAATATATATAGCAAAATTATCAGGCCGATAAAGAGTAGGAACGGAACCGGGAGCGGGCTAAATCCAAATATTCCGGCAAGCGGAGTATATGGCAGAATTAATGTTATAACAACAATTGATATAGTAGCTATTAAAAGATATTTACCCGGTTTGCTTTTGTAAGAAGGTTTACGACTACGGATAACGAGCACGATCAATGATGCAGAGACAACGGATTCCAAAAACCAACCTGTTCTGAATTGAATCTCTGTTGCATGAAGGACGAGGAGCAATAAACCAAAAGTGAAGTAATCAAATACCGAACTTACAATTCCAAAGGTAATCATAAACTTCCGTATAGCTTTAATATCCCATCTACGCGGATATTCAATCATCTCTTTATCAACACTATCGGTCGCAATAGTCATTTCCGGGAAATCCGTCATTAGATTAGTTAGCAAAATCTGTTTAGGGAGCAATGGCAGAAACGGAACAATGAGGGACACACCTGCCATGCTAAACATGTTTCCGAAATTGGCACTGGTTGCCATGAACACATATTTGAGAGTATTGGCAAAAGTTGCTCTTCCTTCGCGAACACCCTGCACAAGAACGCCGAGGTCTTTTTCGAGCAAGACTATATCGGCAGCATCCTTGGCAACATCCACGGCGCTATCTACAGAAATGCCAACATCGGCGGCATGAATAGCCGAGGCATCATTTATGCCATCGCCCATGTAGCCTACTACATTTCCGGCTTTCTTGAGGGCAATGATAATACGCTCTTTTTGGTTGGGTTCGATTTCGGCAAAGACGTCAATACTTCCGACACTTTTAAGTAATGCGGCATCACTCATATGAACAATATCAGGTCCTGTTAGAATTTTAGTATTCTTCAAACCCATCTGCTGACTGACATTAGCGGCGACCAAATGATTATCGCCAGTAATAACTTTCAGAGAAACGCCAAGGTTTTTAAGATTTGTAATCGTATCGATGATATTGGGTTTGGGCGGATCAAAAAGAACGAGGAATCCTGAGAACGTCATCCCCGCTTCGTGATCCTTACTAATACGCGATTCAGTTCCCATATTTTTATATGCAACACCCAGAGTACGGAAACCTTTATTGCTGAATTCCTCAAAGTGCTTTTGAATAATATCTCGCACAGTGGCGATATCTGCGGTAGTTCCATCTGAAGTTTCCACAGTTGTACAAACGGCAAGCACATTTACCAGGGCGCCCTTAGTTACCATAAGATTTGTGTTATCATGGGATACAAGTATGCTAAGACGCTTGCGAAGAAAATCATAAGGGATCTCATCAAGTTTCTGATAACCTGTAAGATCAAGCTTGCGATAGCCTTTGATAGCTTCATCGATAGGGTTTGTAAATCCTGTCTGATAAAATGCATTCAGATAAGCATTAAGGAGAACTTTATCGCTGGGAGCTGCGTCGACATTAAAAGCGGATTGGAGCTGCACGGTTCCTTCGGTTAATGTTCCGGTTTTATCAGAGCAGATTATATTCATACTGCCGAAGTTTTCAATGGAGGCCAGCCGTTTGATGATGACCTTTTGCTCTGCCATGCGTCTAGCCCCATGGGACAGGTTGATGCTGATGATAGCCGGCAATAACTGCGGGGTCAACCCAACAGCCAGAGCCAGAGAGAAAAGCACCGAGTCCAGCAGGGGCCGTTTAAAATAGACGTTGATGGCAAAGATAGCCATGACGAGGACCAACGTGACAATCATGAGAAAATAGCCAAAGTGCTTTATGCCGTGCTCGAATTCGGTCTCTGGGGGCCTGAACCTCAAATGCTCGGCAATCTTGCCAAATTCTGTACCGGGGCCGGTATTCATTACAACGGCCCTGGCGCTACCACTGATAACGTGGGTCCCCATAAAGAGCGAGTTCGTCCGGTGACTGATAGACGTTTCTACCGCAAGCAAACCTACCAATTTTTCGGCAGGGTAGGTCTCGCCGGTAAGGGTGGCCTCGTCAACAAAGAGGTCATTCGACTCCAGAATCAGGCAATCAGCAGGTACAACATCGCCGGCGGCAAGCAAGATAACATCTCCCGGCACAATTTCTTCAGCCGGGATATCATTGGGGTTACCTTCACGCACCACGGATACTTTTAGCTGAATGATAGCCATCAGTTTCTGGACAGCGAGGGTGGAGCCTCTCTCCTGCCAGAATCCCAATAAGCCACTGGCAACTACGATTATCAATATTATGCCGGCATTGACTGGCTCTCCCAGAAAAAAGGCTAAAATGGCGGCGATTATCAGAATGAGGACAAGCGGACTTCTGAACTGGTTTATCAAAAGAGTTAGTGTGTCAGTTTTCCTCTTGGGTTTCAGAAGATTGGCGCCAAAACGCAAGAGCCTTTTCTGAGCTTCGTCTCGGGTCAATCCGTTTCGGTTTGTACCGAGTTGATTTAAAGCGTCATCAGAAGAAAGCGTCCAAAAAGGTCTATCAGGTTTACCTTCTGAGGTCGTCATATCTTAGATTCCCTGTAGTTGTAGAAATCCCGGTCATTACCGAAAACAAAAATAGTTTCATCTAATCTCTTTATATTATACTAATTCTTAAAGAAATAGAAATAGTACTCGTTCTTATGATAGGGCTGATTTGATTTCATTAGCAGAATCAGGACTCTTACCTTAATGGGCATCTTGCAGGTTCCTTTCAATTTATCGGCGTGTTAAATGTCCCAGGTGTTCATTCCACACTTTTGTTTTCTGCCGTACCCAGACTCCATTTCCAATTGCGAATCTCAGGTAAGTCTTCGCCATGCGTGTAAATGTAATTCTTATGGTCGAGCAACTTGTCACGGATATACTGCTTTACGTACGCGGCCTGCGAGCCCAATTTCGGTACACGGTCAATCACGTCACCGACAAGGTGAAAACGGTCAAGCTCATTGAGTACAACCATGTCAAATGGAGTTGTTGTCGTCCCTTCTTCTTTATAACCGCGAACATGAAGGTTTTCATGGTTGGTTCGACGATATGTCAGTCGATGAATAAGCCATGGATAGCCGTGAAAGGCGAAGATTATAGGTTTATCTTTGGTGAAGAGGTCATCGAAGTCCTTATCGCTCAGACCATGGGGATGCTCACTTTGCGGTTGCAGCGTCATCAAGTCGACTATGTTAATGACGCGAACTTTCAGTTCGGGGAAATTCTGGCGGAGTATCTCGACCGCAGCCAGTGTTTCCAATGTGGGCACATCTCCTGCGCAAGCCATCACCACATCCGGGTCGCCACCTGCGTCGTTACTGGCCCATTCCCAAATGCCAAGCCCGGCAGTACAGTGTTTAATGGCAGAATCCATGTCCAGCCACTGCAATTCCGGCTGTTTTCCGGCAATGATGACATTGACATAATTCCGGCTTCTCAGGCAATGGTTGGCCACCGATAATAGAGTATTAGCGTCTGGCGGTAGATAGACGCGGATCACATCGGCCTTTTTATTCACAACATTGTCAATAAACCCTGGGTCCTGGTGGCTGAACCCGTTATGGTCCTGCCGCCATACATGCGAGGTTAGCAAATAATTCAAAGAAGCAATGGGCCGTCTCCATGGGATCTGATGGGAAACTTTAAGCCACTTGGCGTGCTGGTTGAACATAGAATCAACAATGTGAGCGAAGGCTTCGTAGCACGAGAACAAGCCGTGCCGGCCGGTGAGAATGTAGCCTTCCAACCAGCCCTGACACAGATGCTCGCTCAACACTTCCATGACGCGGCCGTCGGGCGATATATGGTCATCAGTTTTTAGGATTTCGGCGGTTGAAACTCTATCTGTGATATCGAACAGATGCGTCAGGCGGTTAGAGGCCGTCTCGTCCGGACCAAAAACCCGNNTTCCGCTAGTTCCGAGATAAACTTGCCGCTCTCATCAAATAGTTCTTCCGGCTTATAGCTCTTCATCCATTGCTCCAGCATCTGAAGATGCTCAGGTTTAGTAGCCAATTCCGAAAGCGGTACTTGGTGTGAACGCCATGTACCTTCAACAGGCAAGCCATCTACTACTTTTGGCCCCGTCCATCCTTTTGGCGTGCGCAGAATAATCATGGGCCAGATTGGTCTCTTCTGGAATCCATTGCTGCGCGCCTCGGTTTGTATGTTTTTGATTTCGGCGATAACTCTATCAAGCGTGCTTGCCATGATCTGGTGGACTTCGTCGGGCTGGTCTCCTTCAACGAAATATGGGGCGTAACCATATCCGCGAAAAAGCTGCTCCAATTCCTCGTGGCTAATGCGAGCCAGTACCGTCGGGTTTGCGATCTTGTAACCGTTCAGATGCAGTATAGGCAGAACTGCACCGTCATGGACGGGATTCAGAAACTTGTTAGAATGCCAACTAGTGGCCAGCGGTCCGGTTTCCGCCTCACCGTCGCCTACCACGCAGGCGACCAGCAGGTCGGGGTTGTCAAATGCAGCGCCGTACGCGTGGGCCATAGAATAGCCTAGTTCACCGCCTTCATTTATAGAACCCGGAGTTTCCGGGGCTGTGTGGCTGGGGATGCCACCTGGGAAAGAGAACTGAGTGAACAAGCGTTTCATGCCTTGTTCATCTTGAGAGATGTTGGGGTATAGTTCGCTGTATGTTCCTTCCAGGTATGTGTTTGCTACCAGACCAGGTCCGCCGTGTCCAGGACCAGTAACAAAGATGACGTTCAGGTCATATTTTTTAATGATGCGGTTAAGATGAACATAGATGAAGTTCAATCCGGGAGTCGTACCCCAATGCCCCAGCAGCCTCGGCTTCACGTGCTCCAGTTTCAAAGGCTCTTTAAGCAGTGGATTGTCATACAGATAGATTTGGCCGACTGATAAATAATTGGCAGCGCGCCAATAGGCATTCAACTTTCGCAGAAGGTCTGGGGATAGGGGATTAGATTTTCTCATTTGATGGCTCCTTCGCAAAGGTTTTTATAATTTCGTTTGATCTACATTACCCAGGATTCGAAATACAGCCTTGGCAATCATGAGCTCTTCATCAGTGTGAATCACCCGAACTGTGGTCTTACTTCCATCGATGGAAATCACCGGCCCATTCGCCGCGTTCCTGGCTTCGTCCAGTTCTAAACCAAGAAACTCCAAACCACTGCAAATGCGTGTGCGCACTTCCGGGGCATTCTCACCAATGCCACCTGCGAAAACGAGTGTATTTAGCCCTCCGAGAGCAGCAGAAAACGCTCCGATCCACTTCTTTACCTGGTAGCAGAAGAGATTTATGGCTTCTGCAGCCCGGATATCACCGGCCTCGCGTTGTAACAAATCTCGCATATCTGAACTGGTCTCCGAGATGCCAAGCAACCCAGACTGGTAGTTGACCATCTGGTGAAATTGCCTAGCCGTCATCTGCTCAGTTCGTGCCAGATACCACACCAGTCCGGGATCCAAATCACCGGAGCGCGTGCTCATAGGAAATCCTGCTGCTGGCGTGAAGCCCATGCTCGTGTCAATGCTTTTGCCGCCGCGCACTGCTACCAGACTGGCTCCATTGCCTAGGTGGGCCAGCACAACGCGGCCTTGTGCGGCCTCGGCACCAGCTTCGCGAGCCAGTTCTTCCATAAGAAACTCATAGGATAGTCCATGGAAACCGTAGCGCTGAATTCCCTTCGCGTCGAAGGACCGAGGAATTGGTAAGATCCGGGCAACGCGCGGCATGTCACGGTGGAAGGCGGTGTCGAAGCAAGCAACCTGAAGCAAGTCTTGGAAACGCTCGCTAAACAGTCCGACGACTTCAATCTCAGATGGCAAATGATCCGGATCATAAGGGCTAATGCGGCGCAGTTCATCAAGCAATTCCCTGGTGACTTGTTGCGGTTGGCTGTATTTCTGACCTCCGTTGACGATGCGGTGTCCTACTGCCATAACCGAAGCGAAATCAATCTGCTTTTCAAGCCAGTCGATCAGGAAATTCGCCGCCGCTTTGTGATCGGAAACTCCGATTTTGCTACTGATTATCCGATTCCGAGACGAGTCGTTGTAACTGAGATTTGTGCCGTCCAAGCCGATGCGATCAACCTTCCCAAAACATCCTCGCTTAGGCGGTTCGCCTATCTGATATAGCGCAAACTTAATACTCGACGAACCTCCGTTGATCGCTAGGACGCTTGCTTCTCTTAGCATAAGACTAATTCTCCATCATTCCTCAACACCTAATCCTATCAAGGTCAGTTTCCTGCACATAAATTTGCCATCAACAGTTGGAAAGGATAGTCCTCTGACCCTATAAGCTATATTGTCTCTGGCAAGGTATCTCATATTGTTAAGATTACCTAATTCATTTGGGGAACACAAGTAATTTTCATGTTAGTCTGGCCAAACTCGCTGTATCAAATTTAAAGTAAAGTGAATTCCAGAACAGGGTACAGCACAAGTTTGCGGCTAACAATTCATCGTGTATTAAGTTACTTGATAACTTACCAGAGTTTAGTGTCCATCTTTTAATCCCAAAAATCTAATATTCAACCATGTTAACTAAATTCTGTGCATTCCTGTGCCTTTTGTTTTTCTATTTCTATTTTACACCCCTCAGGGGATAGATAAACGAGCTAGTTCTTCTGAGGGCACAATGTGACTTTTTGTTGGGTGGAGCCGGTTGAACAAAACTGAGGATTGGTCATCCAAATAATATTGAACAATCGTCAGTTATGTGCAATCTTAGTCCAGGCATAGACAAATGTGCTACATTGTGTGGTCTGTGCCTTTCCAGCGATGAATGTCATTTTCACAGATCAACACGCCTTTATGTATACCACCGTATCGTATTATGTAGTATAATGCTGATAAATCGAAGCTAAAACGGTGGGAGTAAATTGTGAACCAAGCGAATTTTAAGCTATTGGCTCAATATGTACACACCATTGAAAAGGAACTGGTAGCTGGTAATGCTACTGAACATACCCACCGCCCGGCACTGAAAACCCTTATAGAAGGCTTGTCAGCGGGTATTATTGCCACCAACGAGCCGAAACATATCGAGTGCGGCGCTCCCGACTTCGT
>PLLW01000044.1 GCA_003141435.1 Ignavibacteriales bacterium | reverse complement strand
AGAGAATTCTGTTTATATTTATTTTCTGTTTCACTCATGGTTTTATCAATATCAAATAATTTTTCCTGTAGTTTATCAAATATCAGTTCCATTTCATGGGCGGATTTGGAAAACATATTTTCAAGACTTCCTTCAGACATTTTTGAGATTATATTATTTTTCAGTTTTTCGGGCTCGGCAAAGATATCCTGCAGGTTAAGATCAAATTTCTCGATTGCAGAACNNTCTTTAAGCTTTTCGGGATCGGTAAAGATATCATAGAGTTTCAGATCAAACTTCTCGATTGCAGAACTTATATTTTTCTCAACTAAAGTTGCTGAGGAACGAGGGTATATTACAGGAGCAGGAATATCAAAAATTTGATACAGAGACATAACCTGGGCAAAGTAAGCGATCTCACTGGCTCCGCCGACATAAAATGCAGTGGGCAGAATATAGTCCTGACAGATAGGTCGAAGCAATACATTAGGGCTAAATTTTTCAGGTTCAGCTTCAATAAGAGAACTTAGTTCATCAAAAGAATATTTTTTTCTTTTACCCCGAAGGCGGAATTCATTTTCAACCGGTTCTATCAAGAATCTTCCCTCTTCGTAATTCAAAAACAGGTTTACCGGTCTGACTTTGACCTGAGCATGGTAGAGTTCATCGAGAGTGGCACTAACATCCACAAGTTTTGCTGTATGTTCACGGAAACCGGATATTTCCTTTTGAAAGACAGGGGCGAGCAATCTTTTAACAGGCTTATCCTGCGGATCGAATATTATAAGTCCATGCTGATCGAAGAGCCAGAACAGAAGGTTAGAGAATGCCTGCTTGAATGTTTTTCCTTCTGAATAGAATGTCTTTAGGTTATCCATTATCTTCTTTGTAAAATCAGTTTTCCTGACATTCTTTTCCACATCTTCAAAAAAACTGTTAATGGAGTTAAGGAGTTTCTGATAACCCACACTGCCCCTATTTATATCTTCAGGAGCGTTATCGTTATATTTAATATTTACGAGTTCGTTATTATCATTGATTAGTTTGATATAGGCGATTTCATCAAAGTCATGGTCATCCGCCTCAAGCCAGAAGACGGGAACGAACTCATACTCATCATATCTTTCGGAGAGATGTTGACTGAGTTTTATAGCAGTAATAATTTTATAGAAGGTGTACATAGGACCCCCTAACATGCCAAGCTGCTGCCCGGTAACGACTGCAAGAGTTTTCTTATTTTTCAGAAGGGAAATATTTTTGGCGGTTTTGGGGGAAATTTTTCTTTCTGAGTACTGCGAGTTAATAATGTTTGCGACATCCTCACGGAATGGACGGGGAGATTCTGACACTGATTTGAATACCCGAGGGTATTCCTGTCTGTCTCTGAAGTTATATTTGTAGAAAGATTTTAATTTATTAAATTCATTCAGATAGTCCAGGAATAGATTCTGGTGCCCAGGGATATCACTGAAATTTATAAACATTAGTACTCCAAAGAGTGGATAAAATAATCAGATGCTATACAATGAACATAGAATAAATTTAATAATTAACTTAGTTTAAATTAAGTAATTTTTTATAAAGAGGCTTATTATTTATTATTTTAAGAGCTGTCTGGAACTGCAGATCATTATTGAGACTTTCCTGTATACGACCTTCAGTGCCCATATATCTTGAGGCTAATTCGTTTTTTAATTCTCTTACGATTTCATTTTTATAAATTCTTAATTCACTATTGTCTATCTTTTCGAGCTGGGTTTTTACTTTTTTAATATCAGCTATTAAGCCCTCTTCAAGTTTTTTGGATTGTGCATCCATCATCAGTTTATCAATTTCTATTTCAGCATCGGACTTAAAATAGAACTTCTGGTCAGCCAGATATTTTTCAAATGCGGAATACAAGACATCATTATTTAATTTTTTATAGTCCTGATTGGAGTTATGATAATAGTAATGATCGGCGAACTTGAAAAAGATACCACGTGCAAGAAGATCTTTAGTAATACTACCCTCTATATTGAAAGTGACAGTGGTATCGGGAGTAATTCCACCAGCACTGTAAACAACTCTCTTATTATCTGTGAGAAAAGAGGCGGCGATTATAGAATCAGGTAATGCATAGACATTATTTTTGCTTGAATAATTTATTTTCTGAATACACCTTCCACTGGGGGTATAATATTTAGCCGTTGTTATTTTTAGAGAAGTATTATAATTAAGGGGCGTAATAGTTTGAACGAGTCCTTTACCGTAGGATTTAGTTCCAAGAATTACACCACGGTCATGATCCTGAATAGCGCCAGCAACAATTTCAGAGGCAGATGCGGAGCCGTCATTGATAAGCAAGACTAAAGCAGCATCCCTGAGAACGGGTTCCTGAGTAGCCAAGTACTGTTTATCACTTGAATCGTCCCTTCCTTTTGTAGAAACAATAAGCTTATCTTTTGGAAGGAATTTATTGCAGATATCAACAGCAACATCAAGAAGACCACCGGGATTACCTCTAAGGTCGAAAATAATTGATTTAATTTCTTTCTGTGATCTCAATGTCTTTAAATCCTGTTTCATTTCATCAGCGGCAGAACGGCTGAAACTTGAGAGCTTCATGTAGACATTATTACTATTTTCCGGATAGAAGCCGTAATATGTAATATTTTTTACAATTACTTCTTCCCTAATTAAATTGAAAGTAAGGGTATCATTTTTCTCACCCCTAAGGATCTTAAGTTCGACAGTACTTCCGGGATCGCCTTTGACAAGGTTTGAAATATCTTCAGCATTATCGGGGGTAATTTTCTTACCACCTGCTTCGAGAAGAATATCACCTATCCTAATCCCCTGCCGCTGTGCAGAATAGCCATCCATAACTTCAACAACCGTAACATCCTTCCCTTTGACACCGATAGAAACACCAACGCCGCCATATTTACCATTTGTAATGAGGTCAATCTCATCTTTCTTATTTTCGTCTATAAAATTAGTATAAGGATCGAGAGAACCGAGCATCCCCCTAATGCCAGCTCGCATAAATTCTTCCGGATTTATTGTATCCACATAATTAAAAGAAATTTCCTTATATATTTTGGCAAACAGATCGATGTTTTTATTAATTTGGAAATAGGTGTCATCCCTACCAGGGAAAAATCCCGAGAAAAGGATAATAATCATGATCGGGAGTATAAATTTATATATTCCTGTTAATTTCATACAAGCTCCTTCTTTTCAAATAAAATCAATTCACTAGTAATAATATTATGAATTTCGGCGATATTAAGTGTACCGTCGATTACGCGGAATCTTTTTTCCTGTAGGGCAATCTGCAGATAGCCAGATCTAACCTTCTCATAAAAATGGTCTTTGGAGATTTCAATTCTATCCAGTTCATTAGGATGTTTCAGATTTTTTCTATTGACAGATACAGAGACAGGAATATCAATAAAGAAGGTAATATCAGGAACAGTATTGTCAATTGCAACCTTATTTATATTCATAACAGATTCAATAGGAATGCCTCTGCCATAGCCCTGATAAGCAGTAGTTGAATCATGGAACCTATCCGAAATTACATAATATCCATCATCGAGGAATGGGCGTATTTTTTCTCTGACCAACTGAGCCCTTGATGCCGAGAAAAGGAGTATTTCCGATTCGATGGACATTTTATAATTCTTTTTATCCAGGAGAATTGTCCGTATTTTTTCTGAGATTTCGGTTCCTCCAGGTTCACGAATCAAAAGGACTTTCTTACCTTTATTTATTAAATAATTCTGCAGGAGTTCGACTTGAGTAGATTTTCCGCAGAAATCAATGCCTTCAAAAGTTATAAACATATTAATATTTCTTAATGATATACCGTAATCTTTCGGGTTTAATATATATAAGTGACAAATTTGGGGGCATTTGGATATCAGGTATTATACTTCCCAAAGTATCCGAAACAATATTACGATAATTTATAGATACTTTAAATTGATCCGGAGTAACTTTACCAAGAAATTCTATACCTCCTTTTATCCCAACTGATATTTTATTAGGAAGAAAAACAATGTCCCTATCCACGGGAATGTCATAAATTTTAATTGGCACGCCATCAAAATTCATATCTACAATTTTTTGAATATCAAGGAAGAGGACCGCAGAATTATCACCATAGAAAATTCCCTGTACAGGGGCGAGGGATAGTTTCTCTTTTATTCTGGAATCAGTGTTCACATATGAAGCATATTCAGTTGGAATAGAAGTGAGATTTTTAATAACACTCCATGGTCCATACACTATCGTAGATTCGGGATATATATAAACAGGTTCAGCTAATCCATAGCCTTGTCTAAAGGTAAGATTCAAATTCGGTAAGATCTTTATTTTTTTAGACACTATTTTTTCAATATGGAAGGAAAGTGTATCGGGGTTTATATTAATAACCGCAATATCATTTGCGAGCCATCTATTGTCACTTAAAGAGTTATACAGATTCAGATTTATTTTCCCACTGTCATATTTAGCAGAGACAAAAAAATCGGCATCGGCACCTAAGCTTTCGACTGCAAGTTTCCATCCTTTGCCTTTCAATTTAATAACAATGTTAGAGGGAAGTTTCGATCCCGTAGTATACCCAAAGGGAAGATCAATAACTTTAAGTTTAACATTTATAGAGGCATAATATTCATTAGACAATGAGATTGAGACCCAAAGTACAGTCGAAAATATTAACGTAACAATTATTATGCTAATTTTTTTATTCATTTATACAAATATAAAGCAAATATGACATAAAAAACTCCACCAGAAGTGGAGCTTAATATCAGTTAATACGATTTTATCTTAAGAATTTTTTCTAAAGAATTCTAGTAATTCCTGCCGATTAGCTTTTGAGATTTCCCTTCCTTTTATGGGGAAATTTTCAGTGTCTCTTGCTAACCGACGCAGTTGATGAACATTGAGAGATTCAATATCTTCAGATTGAGGAATGTTTAATTTTTCTTTATGCTCAGGTACTATCTTTTTATTTTCAGGTTCCGTCGAAGTAATTTTTTTTTTATTCGAATCAACCTTTCCGAGAGCTTCCTGTCTTAGGCGAGAAATTGTATCGTTTTGAGCAGTAAACAAATTATCGATTATTTGTGGTTCAGCTTTTACTACCAAGTCAGAAGTTCTCACTTTAGGTTGAATTTTTGCGGTTTTTGCCTCTGGTATTTCAGTATGCTCTTTTTTAATCTCAGATTTGACAGGCTTTTCTGGGCTAGGAGATTTGATCGGCTCAATAGGCTTTTCATTTATAATAACAGCGGGGATCTCATCTTGTTCTAAAACGGGGGAATCATCATCCCTAAGTTCCGGGAACAAAAAAAGCATTTGTTCATCAGGCTGTGGGATAACATGGATTGAAACTAATTCGCCCACCTTTTGAGCAGCTGCAGCTCCTGCATCGACCGCAGATTTAACGGCAGCTACATCACCTACTATTTTGATAGTAATTAAAGCAGGATTAGTTTGTTCTTTTCCAACAATCTTAACATTAGCAGCCTTAACCATGGCATCAGCAGCTTCAATAGCTGCAACAAGACCCCGGGTCTCTATTAAGCCTAAAGCTTTAGGCATAAATTACTTTCTTTTAGGCAGAATAACTTCTACTTCTGCGTGAGGGCGAGGAATTACATGAACTGATACCAGTTCCCCAACTCTTTGAGCTGCTGCTGCCCCGGCATCCGTAGCTGCCTTAACAGCTCCTACATCTCCTCTGACCATAACAGTGACATATCCGCCACCGATGGTTTCTTTTCCGATAAGTTCAACTTTAGCAGCTTTAACCATGGCATCAGCCGCTTCAATAGCACCGACAAGACCTTTGGTCTCAATCATTCCAAGTGCATCAAGTGTCATATAAATGCTCCCAATAATATTTTTTTTAACAATGAAAAATAGTTCAGATGTGATTAAATGTCAATTATTTTATGCTCCCAAATCATTTTATTAATGAATCCAGGTATTCCTGAAGCATAATTGAGGCAGAACCTCTGTCAATTAGTCCCTTTTCCTTTCTTTTTTTCTTGCCAGGCACAGCTTGGATAATAATTTCCTTTGCCCTTTGTGATGTTTGACTTTCATCCCACTCAATAATATCAAGAGAATACCTTTTGGATAGGGCTTCTTTGAATTTTAATATCATTGGAGCGTTAGAAGAAAGTTTACCATTTTCCTGATAGGGCATACCAAGAATAATTTTGACTACCTCTTTTTCTTTAATAACCTGATCAAAATTATGCCAAAGTTTGTCATCATTAAGAATTGTTTTATAAGAATAGGAAAAGATTAAAAGTGGATCGCTTAATGCAAGCCCTATTCTTTTTGAACCATAATCTATAGACAGAATTCTTTGAATTTTCGCGTCATTCATTAATTGCTCTGGAATCTTTCAACGGAATAGACGCCCTTGATTTTTTTTATTCTTTCGATAATTCGATTTAAATGTTCAATATTNNCCCTCAAAAGTAGAATCATTAGTATTTATATTTATGGATTTAATATTAGTATTCTGGTAAGAAACAATTGCATGGGAGAGATCATTAAGGATGCCAGGCGAATCTTCCCCAAGGACGGAAAGACCGCCAACAAATAGCGAGTTTTCGCTCTGTGGCCATTGAACTCCGACAAGTTTGCTAGGATCTTTTTCAGAGATCTTAAGTAAATTATTACAAGTTTTCCGATGAATTTTAATACCTTCGCCAATGGTGATATAACCAATCACAGGATCACCAGGAATAGGATTACAGCATTTAGCATAAGAATAGAGAAGGCCGGAATCCTTGCCATCCACTAATATACCACCTACATCAGTTCGCGCAATATTTGCAAACTTATCAAATTCAAGTTCCTGAACACGATCCTTATTTTCTTTTTCTTTAGTGGCGGTCAGGACTTCATCAAGATTTATCTTATCCTGAGCAATTGATTTATAAAAATGTTTTATTGAATCATATTTAAGATTAAGAACAAGTTTAGATATTTCAGCCGTGGTAAATGTGAGTTTGAGCTTTTTAATTTTCTTTCCCCAAATTTCTTTACCCTGATTAATGAAATCATCTTCCTCTTTATTAATCCATTTTTTAATAACCGACTTTGCATGATGTGTAACAACAAATTTACCCCAGCTTTTATTAGGATGCTGATTTTTAGAGGTAATAATCTCAACCTGATCTCCGCTATGCAGCACTGAATCGAGGGGAACAATCTTGCCGTTTACTTTTGCGCCGATGCAATGAAATCCAACGTTACTATGAATTTCGAAGGCAAAATCGACTGGGGATGAGTTAACGGGTAAACGTTTCAGGTCACCCTTAGGTGTAAACACATAAATTTCATCCTGATAAAGATTAAGTCTAAAACTTTCCAGAAGATCTTTGCGCACTTCATCTTTAGATGCATTTTCAAATATATCCCTAATCCAGTTCACCCAATTCTCAAGATCCTTTTCCGAAGCAGCTTTATTCTCTTTATACCGCCAATGAGCAGCGACACCTTTTTCAGCAACTTCATTCATTTTAAGAGTTCTAACCTGGACTTCGACAAGTTTTCCATCAGGACCAACGACGGTAGTATGAATTGACTGGTAATTATTATTTTTAGGGATAGATATATAATCTTTGAATCTATCGGGCACCGGAAGATATATTTCGTTGACGATACCAAGAGTAGTATAACAATCGAAATTATTAGGAGTATCAAGAATTATCCTAATAGCAAAGAGATCATAGATTTCCTCAAAAGGCTTATTACGTCGAACCATTTTGCGATAGATGCTATAAAGATGTTTAGGACGCCCAACCATTTCATATTTCAGTTTATATTCATCGAGTTTCTCTTTGATAGGATCGGAAAATTTTTTAATATAGTTTTCCCTGTCGCGTCTATTGCTTTTTATTTTACGGGCAATTTCCTCATAAGCTTCATTATTTAAGTATTTAAATGAGAGATCCTCTAGTTCCCATTTTACGCGACCAAGACCGAACCTATTAGCAAAAGGAGCATAGATTTCGAGAGTTTCCTGAGCTATACGTCTTTGTTTTTCAGGATTAACAAACTCGAGTGTGCGCATATTATGGAGACGGTCAGCAAATTTTACAAGAATGACCCTTATATCCTTGACCATAGATAGAAGAAGTTTACGGTAGTTTTCTGCCTGGGTAATCTCCTGTCCTTTAAATATCCCACTTATTTTTGTGACACCATCGACAATTTCAGCAATCTCTTTCCCGAACTCTCTAGCGATAAGGTCGGTGTTAAAATCTGTATCTTCTATCACATCATGAAGCAACGCACTTATGACAGTTATATCGTCCAGTGGAAATTCGGTAGCAACAATCATCCCAACTTCAAAGGGATGAGTAAAATACTGCTCACCTGAAGCACGGAGATCATTTTTATGCGCTTCTATGGAGAATTCGAAGGCTCTGGTCAACAATGGTTCATTAACACTAGGAAGATGTTTCTTACACGTATCCAGAAGTTCATCTAACATCTTTATATGTTTAGGATTACTTAAGCTCATAATACATATTCATTTGTACACAAAATAAACTTTCAAACAGAAATAAAGTTCCAGTTACGGGTTAAACAAAATATTTTTTGTAATTATAAATTTAATAAAACAAAATAAGAATAGATTTGCAAATAATGATTATTTACTATACCCCAAAAATGAACTTGATTTGATGACGAAAATAAATAAATCCAAGCTTGAGTTGTGTATTCAATTTAAGGGTATGCTATGATCGATGTTGACCGTGAGAAGTGAAGAGGCCGAGGGAGATCCAGAGGATTTTTATAAATAGAATTGTTGCGGCATTTTAATTATATTTGACTCAATTAAACTGAGTAATAATAGACATTAATGCCTGATACAAGGAAGAAAAAGATAGTAATTGTAGGTCCTGCATATCCATACAGAGGGGGAAATTCTTTGTTCGTTTCATATGTATCCGATTCATTAAAGAGGGAATTTGACGTCAAAGTAATCAATTATAAGCTACTTTATCCATCGATATTATTCCCGGGAACCACACAATTTGACCAAAGTAATATTCTAATAAAAAAGGTCGAAAATGAAAGAGTAATCAACTCTATTAATCCATTTACATGGATAAAAGCAGCAATTAAAATAAAAAAAGAGAAACCAGATCTTATTGTTTTTGACTGGTGGCATCCATTCTTTAGTTTCTGCCATTTTACAATTTCCTTTTTATTAAAAAAAGGATTCGAGAATAAAATCCTATTTATAACAGAGAATTTTGTTTCGCATGAAGGACACTTAATAGATAAGTTATTAACAAAAATAGGTCTTAAAAATGCATCTGCCTTTTTAGCCCTTTCCGATAAGGTCGAGAAAGATCTTCGTTTATCGGGTTATCAAAAAATGATATACCGTTCTGAACTCCCGATATATGAATGCTATAAAACGGATGTATCATTAGAGCCCACAAAGGAAAGATTTGGTTACACACCTGACAATAAAGTTCTTTTGTTTTTTGGATATGTTAGGAAATATAAGGGATTAGATCTGCTTATTGACGCAATGCCAGATATTATCAAGGAAATTCCAGAAGTAAGATTATTAATTATAGGAGAATTTTATGATGATCCCAATCCATATCTTGACAAAATAAAGGAACTTGGAGTATCTAATTACATTAAGATAATTAATAAGTTCGTACCTAATGAGGAAGTGAGAATATATTACCTGGCATCCGATCTTAATATTTTACCTTATAGGAGTGCGACTCAAAGCGGGATACTTAATGTTTCATATGGATTCCTAAAACCAGTCCTTGTTACGAATGTTGGGGGATTATCGGAATTTGTAAAAAATGGAAAGACCGGGGTTGTAATAGAATCTAATTCAACTGAAGCAATAGTGAAAGGGGTAAGGGATTTTTTTAAGCTAAAAGAAAAAAATGATTTTTCAGGAAATATTAAAGATTATATAAAAGATAATAAGTTCGGAAATTTACTTGAGCTTTTTCAACAGATTATTAAGGACAGCATCAAATGATATTAAAAACAGACTGCAGACATTTTCCTGGAGATCACCCGTGTTTATATAATAAAGAACAAGGGATAATGTGCAATAACTGCATTTACTACTCCCCTGTCAATTACAAAATAATTATTGTTAAATTAGACGCTATCGGAGATGTACTAAGAACCACTTCAATACTTCATGCGATAAAGGAGAAATACCCAGAGTCGCATATTACCTGGCTGACCAAAATTGTATCCGAAAATATATTTAAGAATAATTCATTAGTAGACAATCTTTTATTTTTTGAGGATCCTGATTTAAATTCAAGGTTATCGATAGAGACTTTTGACCTACTGCTTCATCCCGATGCTTCACCTTCAAGCGCTGCGATATCAGCAACAGTTAAAGCTAAAGAGAAAAAGGGCTATGTAATGAATAATCTAGGAAAGGTTATCGCAGTTGATGAAAGTGGAACAGAATGGCTTGAGATGGGGGCATTTGATCAACTGAAAAAAGCGAATAAGAAATCTTATCAGCAAATCATACATGAGATATTGGGCCTGGATTATAAAAGGGGCGAGATTATAATAAATCTGGATGAGAGGGAGAAAGAATTCAGTACCAGGTTTTATTTAGATAATCATTTAGACAAATATGATTTTTTAATCGGAATTAATACCGGAGCCAGCCATCGGTGGAAATTCAAACAATGGAGATATGAAGGATATAAGGAGTTAATTTCAATATTAAGTAAAAGAAGCGACACCTGTGTTTTGCTTTACGGCGGGAAGGAAGAAAAAGAAAATAACCAGAGACTTAAAGAAAAATTTCCCAATGTTATAGATACCGGAAACGGAAACAGTTTGCGGGAATTCTTTGCATTAACTAACCTTCCCGATATAATGATTACAGGGGATACTATGGCACTTCATGCTGCCACAGCTTTAAAGAAGAAAGTAATTTGTCTATTCGGACCGACATCTTCAAATGAAATAGAAGATTACCACAGAATCAAAAAGGTACATCCCAACATGGATTGCCTTGTATGCTATAAGCAGGACTGCGACTTTGTACCCAACTGTATGGATTTAATTTCTACAGATATGATTTATAGAATTCTTCTAGAGACGATAGAAGAAATCACCAAGGAAAGAAATAAAATATAATTATTTATTTTCACCACTCAATTATCTCATATCTCAACTTTTTATAGTGGTCTAATGTTACACTAATCGTTGTTCATGCCCAGTAGACTAATCCTAACTCAAATGGATGAATAAATAGAGAATTTTTTGGTAAAATTCTAATTGTATATCCAATCTGTCCGCTTTCCCTGCATTTGACATACCCGACAAATTTATAGATACCATCATTCGATTTTTTATTTTCAACATTCATTACAACATTTGAATTAAACTGAGGGTTGTCCTGCTTTTCGTATGGTCCGTAATAAATCTGTACTTCGACATCATTAGGAGTGAGTTTTCCCAACCTAATATCAGCTTTAACTGGGAAATTTTCACCAACCTTATATAATTTGGACTGGCTGTCCGCTTCAACATTAACAATATTAATGTTTGACCAATTATTAATTAAATTATTTTCCCATAAAGACAATTCTTTTACTTTATCCCATTTCTTTTCCATTAGAAGAGTTCTTTTCTGAAAGGAAGGAAGATAATATTTAGCAAAGTACTCCTCAACCATTCGGTGAGTATTAAATTTAGGACCAAGCTTTTTCATAGAATTCTTAACCATAGAGATCCATTGTCTTGGAAGTTTATCCTCATTCCTGGTATAGTAGAGAGGAATAATCTGCCGTTCAATAGTATCATAAAACTGATGCGATTCGATTTCATCTTGGTAATCGGGATCAGTATACTCTTCCCCATTACCAATTTTCCACCCGACTTCCGGATCAAAACCTTCATCCCACCATCCATCTAATACACTTAAATTCAGGCCGCCGTTGGCAATAACCTTCATCCCGGAAGTACCGCTTGCTTCAAGAGGACGTCGGGGAGTGTTCAACCAAACATCGCACCCCTCGACCAAATACCTTGCAACGTTCAAGTCATAATTTTCTATAAATACAATTTTTTTTCTGAATCTTTCTTCTTTTGTAAATTGGAAAATTTCCTGGATAAATCTTTTCCCTTCTTCATCCTTAGGATGGGCTTTGCCAGCTATAATAAACTGAACAGGGTGCTCTTTATCAGATACAAGTTCTTCTAATCTCTGAACATCCCTGAAGATCAAAGTAGCTCTTTTATATGTAGCAAACCTTCGAGCAAAACCTATAGTGAGGGCGGCAGGATCTAATATTTCCAAAGCAGCAGCTAATTCATTCATGCTACCTCCCCTATTTTTTATTTGTTTAGTTAATCTTCTCCGACAGAAAGCCACCAGCCTTTCCCTTCTTTTTTCATGAGTTCTCCATAATTCCTCATCCGGAATTTTATCAATCCTATTCCACAGATCACTCGAAGCAGGATTATGAACCCATTTTTCACCTATATATTGCAGAAAAAGATCTTCCATTTCACTAGAGATATGAGAACGCAGATGAACTCCGTTAGTTACATACCCTATCGGAATTTCATTGAATGGAACATTTTTAAATCCTGATACCCACATTTTTTTAGAAACAATACCGTGCAATTTACTTACACCATTGACGTATCCTGCAGTATTCATAGCAAGGTGTGCCATATTGAAAACACTTGACTCTTTATCCTTATAAATAGTACCCAGAGAATAGAATTCCTTATCAGATATTTTCAGTTCGTATCTATAATAATTTCCAAAATATTTTTCAACAAGATCATTAGAAAAGACATCAATTCCAGCAGGAACAGGAGTATGAGTAGTGAACACGTTGGAATAAAACCCAACAGCTTTAGCTTCATGAAAGGACAACCCGAAATTTTGTATAAGATACCTCATTCTTTCAAGAGAGAGGAAAGCGGAATGACCTTCATTCATATGGCAGACCATGGGGTTAATTCCTAGGGCATGGAGAGTTCTCATACCACCAATACCAAGGATAATCTCCTGATGAATCCTAGTTTCAACATTTCCGCCATAAAGGGTTTCAGTAATTTTTCTATCTGACTCTGAATTCACCGCAATGTTAGTATCAAGCAAATATAAAGGAACTCTGCCAACCTGTATTTTCCATACCTGAAAATAAACTTCCCTATCAGCAAGATGAACAGACAAAATTAGGGGTTCATTTTTTTCATTTAATACTCGCTTCATCGGAAGATTTTCAAAATCATTCGTTTCATATCTTTCGTGCTGCCAGCCATCAGAATTAAGATACTGTTGGAAATAACCCACCTTATAGAGAAGACCAACACCTATAAGAGGAATACCAAGATCGCTAGAAGCCTTCAGATGATCACCAGCAAGAACGCCCAATCCTCCAGAATATGTCTGTAGGCATTCAGTTAAACCAAACTCAGCGGAGAAGTAGACAATATTAAAGTCTTTGAGGTCAGCATCATTTTTCTGAAACCAAGTTTTTTCATCCAAATAGTTTTGCAGATCGTTATAAATCCTTTCCAGATGAGCTTTGAAACCATCATCATGCGAAACTTCTTCAAGTCTTGATTGACTAATATTACCAAGCACCATTATGGGATTATGGTTTGTATCATCCCAAAGTTCGGCATCAAGTCTTCTAAACAATTCCCTAGAGTCGGGATTCCACGACCAATGGATATTATAAGCAATTTCTCTTAGTTTTTCTAAATTTGGGGGAAGAGCAGGAATTACGTTATAGGTTCCAAGAAATTTAAACATTTGTTCTCCGAATTGAAGACTATATTGTTGAATTACTAACTAAGAAATATAATAAAAGTCTTACTAACGTTAAAGTAACCTAAAAGCAAAAAGCCGGAAGAACTCCGGCTTTTACTTCTAATAAGAAAAAACCTTATTTGAGGAGAATCATTTTTTTCATTTGAATAGATTGCTGACCTGCTCCCGTAACAGCTTTTAATTCATAGAAATAAACCCCACTAGACACCTTATTTCCACTACCATCGAGACCATTCCAGCTGGTTCTATAATAACCGACATCTCTATATGAATTAAATATCACGTTAATAACATCTCCAAGGATGTTATAAATTGTAATTTTCACATTTGATGCTTGAGGAATCGAATATTCTATTGTGGTAGACGGATTAAAAGGGTTAGGATAATTCTGCATCAAATTAAATGTGACAGGGATAGACTGCTTATCTTTAACACCTGTAACAACAGGAGAAAAGGAAATGCCTGTTATATTTTTATAACCGATAGAACCAATTAAAGTCCCTTGTGCTGTTTGTTTATTGAGTGAAATCAGGTTATTTACCGCAGTTGAAGCACCTGTAACACCATATAAATTTTCAGAATTATCAAAGGCTATTGCATTGGTCGGAATTCCTAAACCAGTTTGGCCAACTATTATAGTATCACCAGTTTCAAGATTGACTTTAAAGATTCTATCTTTGGTTGATCCTAAAACAACCAAAGGGGTCCCCCATAATTCATTAGTGTTAGGATTAAATGCCAGCGATTGAATTTTTACCTTTAAAGAACAAATCCTTGTAAATTCCTTAGTTTGTAGATTAATTTGATAAATTACCCCATTATGCATACCTGCATATAAAGTTCCAGCTGTATCGAAAGCAATTGCACCCATATCTGCCAAAGGCAGGGTAAAATAATTATAGGCACCCCCTACAGGAGCATTTATTCTGAGAATTCCAGAATTAATATTATTAGATGAAATACCGTATACAATTTTTGTTTTAGGATGAACCGCAATACTCCTAATCTCAGAATAAAGCGAAGGACCCAAAGTAGTGCCGCTACCCGTTTGAGGATTTATTATTAAGACTTTTCCACTATCACTACTGCCTGATGAAGCATAAAGAGAATTACCTGATGCCTGATTAATTTGATATGCTATACCAGTAAGGGACAATCCAGGATAACTATTATCATTTGACGTAATAATAAGATTCTGCTGGAATGTGCCGACCTGAGAAGGAGTAAAAGCCAAATGAATAATTAGTGAATCATTAGCCCCTATAGTTTGGGGATAAGTAAAATTGTTGATTAAATTGAAAGGACCAGATTGTTTAGAAATATCCGAAATAACAAGGTTAACCGTACCAGAGTTTCTAAGAATAACCGGAATAGTATCACTTGATTGGAATATCTCCGTAAAACCAAAATCTATTAATGAATTGTCGGTATAAATATGGGGTGTAGGAGTTAATCTTAATTCGCCTACCCATGTGCCCCATTGATTTGTTGCAGCCGCATATTCAGTAAACATCCAGATATTATAATTGTCAGCAGGATCGAGAGCTATACCATTATAATCACCCCAGCGGTTTGTTGAGCCACTGAAAGTTACGACATAATTACCTTTTCCTGTTTGTAAAGGTTTACTTGGCTGCAGACCTGCAGGATCATTTGCTAAACGAGAAGTATAATAGGCACCGATATAATGTGCAGTATCGGACTGGCTATAAGTTATAGCCATATTTTCATCCTGATCAACCATAATTGCCGGGTAATTATGCCAATAGCCAGGATCTCCAAATACATAGTCTTCAACAGTGGTTCCTGTTGCCACATCAATCACAACATAATGAATGGATGAATAAAGTGAAGATACAGGATTCCTAACGGGGTGTACTGCCCAAAGAAATCCATCCCTATAAACCGGTTCATTCCTTATCTGGCTGGTACCACCATCTATTAGAGTAGTTCCACTTCCACCCAACTGATTAACATTGGGAGCAGTATAATATATAGTAACAGGAACATTTACTCCTTTAAGTACAGGTGCAGTAATTGGATTAGTCAGTTTAAATAGCGAAAAGGCATTACCGCTCCCATTTGAGTTATAAATTAGATAATACTCACTAGGGGTTCCGAAAACAATAGCAGGCCGAATTCCGAATGTTGAGGAAGAACTATTAGGTACTGTTATATTCCAAATGTCCCACCAAGTAACCGCACCAGCAGTATTTTCATATAACTGAGCCTTGGGAATAATCCTTAATTTAGAATAATTGAAAGTGCCCGAAAAGGTAAACATGTTACCAGTTATATAGATACAATCTTTATCGAAACCCAGACCATCATAATCTCCATAATTGCCGGCATCAGTAGTTCCATTCAAGTTGCTGGGGAGCGCCCAGGTATACCAAGTACCTAAGAGTGGAATCATGTGATACAGAAACCGTCCAATAACTTTGAGATGTTGCAGTATTTACAGTAAGCCAATCCATTACAAATCTTTTATTAAAATGGTCATAGATCACCTTTGGATCGGTAACGATACCCGGATTTGAGACAGAAGGGGCTAACCATTTAGTACCATCAATGGTTTTAATTTTATTCCCATCTTTATCAAAAATGGAAACCTGAGTATTTACTGTAGTTACTATATAATTGGGACCAACTGCAGTATGCGGATCCGGAGGAATAGAATTAGTCATACCCATTCCATTAAAATTCTTCATTAGGATTGAATTACTATTTAAACTCCTATTATTCTGATCTACTCCTTTAATATAATTAGAACCTTCCGGCGACTGTTTCCCTAAATTCAAAAAAAAATCAGGACTGTGGTATTCATCAGTTTCCTCATTTCCTATCATCTCTTTGGGTTCAGTTAATCCTGAAGTTTTCGAAAAGGAATCTGTTGATTGAATGACACCAGAAGTTACGCTTCCTGCAGCTGGGCCTTGATATGATTGAGCAAAATTATTGTTAGCAATGGCAAGATATAAAATCAGCACAATTAGAAAAGGAAAACAGCTTTTCATAAATACTCAATATTATTTTGATAAATTAAAGTAAAATGTATAAATAAATGCGACATTAATCAATTTAATTTCCACTCCCAATAATTTTTATCCATAGTTCTGGTTATTATATGTATTTTTTCCATAATTTAGGGTGAAAATAAAATCAATAAGATCAATTTAATTTTTGATAACTAAGGAAAGGGAATTTTATGGGAAAGTTTAATTTAGAGAAAATGCAGAATATTATTTCATTAATGAAATTAGACGGCTGGCTTTTCTATGATTTCAGGGGATCTAATGATCTTGCATTAAATATATTGGAGATACCAAAGGAAAAACACCTAACCAGAAGATTCTATTATCTTATTCCTTCTAAAGATATTCCTGTTAAAATTGTAAACGCTATTGAGGCAGGAAACTTAGATCATTTACCGGGGAAAAAATTGATTTATTCAAATCATTCTTCATTAACAGACCATCTGACTAATATTATATCCAGACATAAAACGATAGCTATGGAATACAGTCCATTTAATGCCATACCTTATGTTTCTAAGGTTGATGCCGGAACTATAGAGCAGATAAAATCACTGGGTGCGGATATACGAAGCAGCGCTGACCTGATTTCAATGTTTGATGCAGTTTGGACTATTAAATTGTTTAATGAGAACAAACCAGTAGCAAAAGCTCTATATGAAATAGTAAATAAATCATTCGATTTCATAAAGAAGAGTATTAAGGAAAACAAAAGTCTAAATGAATTTGACGTCCAGCAATTTATTATGAAGGAATTTGAGAAAAGAAGTTATTATACCGACTCCCCTCCTATTGTAGGGGTAAATGAGAATAGCGCAAACCCTCATTATGCTCCAGATGAGAAGGTACATAAACAGATCAACAAAGGGGATTTTGTATTAATTGACTTGTGGGCAAAGATTAATAGGGATGATGCAGTATGGGCGGATATTACATGGGTAGGCTATATGGGTGTAACAGTGCCCGAAAAATACACAAAGATATTTAATATTGTAGCTGAAGCAAGAGACGCTGCTTTTAATTTAATTTCAGATCGATTTAGACAAGGCAAGGAAGTAAGAGGTTACGAGGGGGATGATGCTGCAAGAGATGTTATTACAAGAGCAGGGTACGGCAAGTATTTTATTCACCGTACGGGACATTCAATTTCGAGTGATCTGCATGGCAGCGGTGCTCATTTAGACAATTATGAAACCAGAGATGAAAGGCTGATACTCCCATCTACTTCCTTCTCAATAGAGCCAGGAATTTATTTAACAGGAGATTTTGGAGTAAGAAGTGAGATAGATGTTTTTATAACGAAAGACGGGAAAGTCATTTCGACCGGAGAGGAAAGACAGAAGGAGATAGTTCCTATATTAAAATAATTGATTTTATCTTAAGCTGGAATTAACCGTATCCTTGGGCAAATATTTTTTAACAATCTGGATTCTATTTAATGCTCTTTTCAGGGCATTTTGAGCCCGGTCCAAATCAGTATCGGGAATTTTATCTTTAATTCTTTTTTTTGCTCTTTCCATAGCCATACCAGCTCTTTCGACATCAATAGAAGCTACCTCCTCAAGAGAATCTGCCAAAACAAGGACTTTGTTTTTATTAACCTCAACAGTCCCCCCACCTGTTGCAAAGAATAGGGTATTATTATTATCGATATTTACTTTAACTAGTCCTGTTTCAAAAGTACTCATTATAGGAGCATGATTGAATAAAACCTGAAAGCTACCCTGAGTACCGGGGATGGTTATCGATTTTGCGCTGCCAGAAAAGGTTACCTTAGACGGAGTAATTATTTCAATATTAAGATCAGGCATAATTATTTCATTGTTTTGGCTTTTTGAACAGCTTCTTCAATCGTTCCGACATACATAAAGGCTGCTTCCGGAAGGTCGTCATACTGCCCATCGATAATTGCCTTAAACCCTCTAATAGTATCTTCGATTTTAACATATTTGCCAGATATACCCGTAAATTGTTCAGCTACGTGAAACGGCTGGCTAAAGAACCTTTGTATTCTTCTGGCTCTTCTAACAATTATTTTATCATCATCTGAAAGTTCATCCATACCGAGAATATTAATAATATCCTGAAGATCCTTATAATGCTGAAGAATTTCCTTACAATTTTTAGCAACGTCATAATGCTCCTGTCCGATTACACCAGGTTCCAAAATCCTAGACGTTGAATCAAGAGGCTCAACAGCTGGGTAAATACCTAGTTCGGATATCTGCCGACTTAATACAGTAGTAGCGTCTAAGTGCGCGAAAGCAGCAGCCGGAGCAGGATCTGTAAGATCATCAGCAGGGACATATATAGCCTGAACAGAAGTAATAGATCCTTTATCAGTTGAAGTTATTCTTTCTTGCAGGGCGCCCATTTCAGAGGCAAGGTTAGGCTGGTAGCCAACGGCTGAGGGCATACGTCCCAAAAGGGCGCTAACCTCAGATCCTGCCTGAGTAAACCGGAATATATTATCAATAAAAAGGAGAACATCCCTCCCCTCTTCATCCCGAAAATATTCTGCAACAGTAAGAGCGGTTAATGCAACACGCAACCTGGCACCAGGAGGTTCATTCATTTGCCCGAATACCAAAGCAGTTTTTGCAAGTACACCTGACTCTTTCATTTCGCGCCAAAGGTCATTTCCTTCGCGGGTCCTTTCACCGACACCTGCGAACACAGAATAGCCTCCATGTTCACGCGCGATATTATGTATAAGTTCCTGAATAATAACAGTTTTACCTACTCCCGCACCACCGAATAAACCAGTTTTACCACCCTTAGAATAAGGTTCAATTAAATCGATAACCTTAATACCAGTCTCGAAAACTTCTGTTTTAGTTGATAAATTCTTAAATAATGGAGCAGGGCGGTGAATAGGATATTTCTTTGCAGTTTTAATTTCTCCCAATTTGTCAATACCATCCCCTACGACATTCATAAGCCTTCCCAGGGTTTCGGGTCCCACAGGAACAGAAATCGGTTCCCCCGTATCAAATGCATCCATTCCACGAACCAATCCATCTGTGGAATCCATTGCCACAGTGCGTACTCTATCTTCACCCAGATGCTGTTGAACTTCGGCAATCAAATCTTCCTGTTCACCCTCGGGATTTATTCTTGGTATTCTTACGGCATTATATATTTCAGGCAGGTGTTTATTTTCAAATTCAATATCAAGTACAGGGCCGATTACCTGTATAATCTGACCTTTATTATGAGTCATATTACTCCTTAAACTTTAAAATTTAGTGGGTAAATTTAATTATTCAGAAATGATATTCCAAATAAACAAGAACTCCCCTGTTTTGAAAATGCTCTCTATTTTAAGAGCATTAACTTCTTAGACGCTGTAAATCCATAGAATCATTTACACGAACAGAATCAATTGTAGTCTGTGCATAAGCATTAAAGGATAAGATAAAACAAATAATAAATATAGATAGGTCTTTCATTGACCAAGGTCAGTAGATAAAATGAATCTTCTAATTATATTTTTTTGGGAATCGAGGACATACAAAGTCCTATCAAAGAAAGCTACTCCAGCAGGTTTTGAAAATACAGTCGGACCACCGAAAGACTGGAGTTCATCCCCATAAGGACTAAACTTAAAAACGCTATCTTTTCCAGGATCACCATCAGCAATATAGATATTGCCTGAAGGATCAATACAACTACCAGTAGGTGCCCCGAACCTATCCGGCTTAACAAACGCTACCCCACTAAACTGACTAATGCCACTTTGATATCCTGAACTAGATATTGTAGAAAAGAAATGGAACCACTGGGCTTTGAAAACAGTTTCATTTACAACCCCTTTATTGAAAGTTGCAATAAAATCTATATTTTTCTTGTTAAAAGAGGTCATACAGTTAATACCGTTAGCCGTAATCATGCCAGAGCGCAGAGGATCGATATTAGGAACCCTATTGGACAAAGTAGTATCATGATATTGATCAACAGGGACAAATTGAATAATTGAGTTATCTGGGTCTGAATTACTTGTGTTATTTGTTCCAGTTCTTGCGACATAATAAGAATTGTCATAGAATGCAGTTACAGCTGTATACTTACAAAGGGGATGACTACTAATGTCCTCTGTTCTTGGAAGGATTAATTTCGGTATAGCATTGCCTATAATATGGTTGACAGCAAAAAGGTCAATTTTGTAAACAGCACTGTAAGTATGTGTGATATTATTATTATCTGTAATATCATACTCTGCACACACAATAAGGTTCAGTCGATAGTCCTGTGCAATAGCAATTGGTTTTTTAATACTTAAATAGCCTAATACAGTACCTGCAGTATTAAGCATAACGATTTTATCATTATCGGTATCACAGACATAAATGAAGGGTTCCTTACCTAACAAAATTGCCTGAGGGTTATTAAAACCTCCCCAATCAGGGTTGACATGCACATAAAGAGTATCACCGCCGGCATTACCGGCACCGTGATAATCTCCCAATTGATTAATATCAAATTTTTCGGAACAGCCAAATAAAATAGGAATTATCAGTATAGCAGATATTAAAAACTTTTTAATCATTTTTTATAGACCTAAAATAATTGAGAAACGATGTGCAGTACCTAATCTTACAAAGTTTGAATAAGAATAATCAACAGTAACATTAGCAACGCTTACCGGGACATAAACACCAGCACCAAAAGAATAATTCTGTTCATCCACATTGAATTTATACCCTCCACGGAGGTAGAAAGTATTTTTCCAACTATATTCAACACCCGTACTTAAATTTTCGCTATTATCGTTAGGATGATTCAACTGAATAGAAGCAGTTATTTTGTTAATCTCATCCTGATATGGTTCCATTGCAAAACCAATTCTAAATACTGTAGGGGGCGAAAATGCCTGCCATTGGGAATTGGACCTTTTACCGATCAGTACAACCTCACCATCAGGAGCGAGCTGATTACCAAAATTTGAAACCGCAACAGCAAACCTTGTAGTTCCCAATCCAGTCCAATAATAAGTTCCGAGATCAATCATAACACCGCGCATTTTCAATTGATCGAGAGTTTCTTCGATATACCTAACAGTACCTCCAAAGCTAAACTGCTCAGTCATTTTCCTTGAATATGTAACCGCAAGGGCAATATCACCGAAGCCGAAATAAGCTCCCGTACCAAAAGGCTGGAACTCAGTAGTAACGGGCATATCCTGCATAGAAAGCGAAGTAAAAGAAATACCAAAGGCATTAGTTTCATCCATATGATAGACAGCCCCAACGAAGTCGTGATTAATATCTACGACCCACATATTATGGGAGAACAGAAGCTGATCATCTTTGAATTGGGTAAGACCGGCAGGATTCCAATAAAGAGCAGAAGCATCATTAGCTACGGCGACAAAAGCATCACCCATTGCAGAGGCTCTGCTGCCAACGCCTATTTTTAAGAATTCAGCTGTNNTTTTTCATAATTAAAATTTAAAGCTAATTCCGAATTTAATATTACGTCTTGTTAAATATCTTGCTGGATTAAGAGGATTTGCACTTATAGGCGCCTGCAACTGAGGATATTGTGGATTATTATACGAACTTGGAGTAGGATCACCATACTCATAAGCATTACCCGTAGCAGGATTGATGATGGCAGCATTATGCTCATCGAAAAGATTATTTATTTCAACAAAGAGGGAAAATTTTAAGTTATCAATGGTCAAATATTTTTCAAAATTCAGATCGACCCAGAACCAGTTCTGTCCTATCATATTATTCATGTCATAGGTGATAGATTCATAATCAGGTTGACCATTAGGCAAATAGGTTTGGGTAAATACGGCAGGTGTATATCTTTTACCAGATTCAAACTGGGCTCTTATATAGATATTATAATCATCTAAAATGCCGTCGCCAAATCCAAACAATGCTTCATCTTTCTCAACATAAAAGTTAGTAGAAACAGATGCATTGAAAGGACGATCCCATGACATAAAATATTCTTTAATAGACTGATTTAAACTACCGACGGCAACAAGGACGCCCTGATCAGGAGAGTCACTTTTACCAGTAATTATTGAATAAGCGAAATCAGCAGAACCAGTGAACCATTTGCCAATTCTCTTTTTATATTCCACTTCAACACCTCTTGAACGGGCATAATCAGCGTTCACATAAGTTGATACGTTCTGAGTTGTCAACCTTGAAGAAGTAACAAGCATGGACCGAGAAGTTACATAATCGAAAATATCTTTGTAATATGCGGTAAAAGTGAGAACATCATCAAGAGAGAACTGGGTTTTAAGACCTAATTCATAAGCCACAGTAGTTTCAGCATTTAAATTAGGATTACCAAAAGTCTGAAAAGAAGACTGGGCACTGACAGGATTCAACTTAGCGTAAACATCCTGGGGAGTAGGCCATTTACTGAAATGACCATAAGAAAAGAATAAAGTCTGATAATCAGAAACCGGATGCGAAATACCGAGTCTTGGGCTTAATCTTGCTTTAAACCTATTGCCAAAGAAATTGTAGGTGTCGGCATAATAACTTTGCCTGATCTCCTGAGGGATAGGAACTGCCGGATTATTAACAGCATCAGTTACGAATTTACCAGGAAACCAGTAATCCGCACGCAAACCAAAGTTCAGTATCATACCCGAAAAATTGATATTATCCTGGGCATAAAAATCACCTTTTGCAGGAAAGACTTTATAGATATCATTGTTCAATCCAAGCTGGCCAATCCAAGGCTCATAAATATCGACAACCTGCATCTCCTGAATCTGAGTTTCGAAGCCAGCCTTGAACTTATTTTTTTCATCGAAGAAGCTTGTAATATCTCCTTTAAGGGAATATTCCTGAACATAATGATCATGCCAAGTATAAGGATTTCCGACATCATAAAGACCATCACCAGGGATAACGCCGATTGTATCGTGACCGACAGTATTATAATATTGGATTGGAAAATTTGTAATATCTTTTGGCTGCTGATATTGATACCAATTCAATCCATTTGCATCTGCTCTCAAATTACTAAAGAGATAATTGAATTTTAATTCATAAAATGTACTGGGATTGAGAGTATGAGTAAGATTAAGAGTCTGATAAATATTATTATGGGTATAAGTATTAGCATTATCCAAAATATTCTGGAAAGTATACTGATATCCCGGGCTAGGCTCAACGTATTCCAAATTATTCTGCAGGGACTGTGAGTTCTGATTAATACTAACAGACTGGTTGAATGAGTAAGAAATCTTGAATGTAGAGGAAAGCCTATATGTAAATTTCCCTAACCAGAACCAATTATTTTCTTCACGCGGAGCAAACCGAGAGCCGCCAAAAGTAGAAGAAATTACCTGATGGGCAACGTTTTTAACATAACCCTGAGTAATACCATCAGAAATTCCACCAAAGAAATTACCAAAGAAACTAATTTCTCCAGGAATCTGCAGACCTATTGCAGGTAGAAGAAAAGAAGTTACCGGTTCGGGTCCACTAAAATTAGCCTCAAGAACATCAGTATTGAATACATGATAAGAAGATTTTCCAAATAAATTATCATCTTTATAGGAGACAGAACCGTGATATTTATTGCCCCCCTCTTTAGTTCTAACATTAACAACACCCGATGTAGCCTGTCCGTACTCAGCATTAAATCCACCAGTAATTACCTCAACATCTTCAATTGCGTTAGCCGAAAGCTGAAGGCCCATTCCAGTACCAGCCAAAGGATCCTGTACAGAAACTCCATCCAACAAATAGGCACTTTCGTATGATCGACCACCTCTAATATGGATTTCATTATCGGAGATAATAACACCGGCTTGCTGGTTAAGAACATCTGTTATATTATCAAGTTTTGCAGATTCAATATCCTCTTTCGAAATAGTACGTTTACTTTGAGTTTCTTCAACATCAAGCATAGGTTTTTCACCAACAATAATAATATCTTTATCCATCGTTAAGACAGATTCTTCAAGTTTGATATCAAATTGCTTTGTTTTACCGGGTTCAACTTTGGTGCCGGTATACTGTACTGATTTATATCCTATAAATGTTACCTCAAGATTATAATTTCCGGGACTTATATTTTTAATCCGGAAACTACCATTAACGTCGGTAGATGCGCCATAATAAGTTCCTTTAAGGATAATATTAACGCCGGGCAAAGCTTCTCCAGTTTTTTTATCTGTTACTTTTCCAGTAATAATACCTGTTTCCTGCCCGTATATAGATATAAAGCAAATAATAAATATTGTAATTAATAATTTCATGGTGTTATATTAAAGTCGTGCAAAAATACCTTAGTTAATAATACTGCCACACTTCCCGGAATACCATCCATTTTATGTAAAGGCATGCCGATAAAGAAGATGTTTTTGGCGCTGTTTTCAAATCCGATATATCCCCCTAGCTCCTTATTGGGGAAATAATAAATAGGAGTGACACTTGAATTTAAATAGAATCCTCTTACCCTCGAGAAAGATGCAGTTACTTGCAGCGTCGGATAAAGGGAATGACTAGTATCACTGACTATCTTACCGGGTGCAAGCGAAGTCAAGAATGAACTACTATCTGAACTGATAGGTAAAAATTGTTGAATAACACTAAGATCACCCGTCGAAGGTTGTGGGAAAAGCATTGAAAAGAAAATTTTTACTCCAGCACCTGTAATTTTATATACAGTTTCACCCGCAAGGTTAAGTAAAGGGTCATTATCAGTATACCATAGAATTCCTTTAAATAATGTTGCTGTTTCAAAAAATGTTATATCCATGTATGGAGGTGCCTGGTTGACTAAATCAATAATATCATAGTTCCAGCCAAGNNTAGCAGAGCTTATCCATGGTGATTTAGCATTTGAAATATCAACCGCCTGGACATAGAATATGTTATTAGAATTAAATTTTAAGCCCGGCAACTTAATCGTATCTCCTGTTACAGGATTGATGGGCAGATTATGATGATCACCGTTTATATAAATATCCATTAACGGATTAGAATTGGTAAAGTCGCTTGTTCTAATTGCAACAACACTTACACTTCCATTCAATGCTACAAAGTTATTTGTATCATTAAGAGCGATATTGATATACTGAATTGTATTATTACCATCGATATCGGTAGCATCCCATCCGAAAGTCATAGCACTAAATGAAATATCCGGATGAGTGGAAAGTGCATCCCACGCAATCTTTGGAGCAGTATTTTTTATAGGAAGCTTTAACATTGCAGGATGAGGATCGATAAGCCCGATGTCAACGAAAGGTTCGCCCGGATCCCATTTGCCATTACCATTAACATCAGTAAATGGATCCCCATAATAACCATTATGACCATAATGAATACCGTTTTGATAAACATCAGAAACATACTTCCCACTACCGGAATTATCCACAGCCACAACCCTGAAGGAATATATTGAGTCAACAGCACCTATCTGGAGTGAAAAAAGGCTGTCGTTCTTGGTTGTAAATGTCCAATTGACACCGTCCCAAGAGAAATAGAATCCCATAACAGTACCATCAGGATCGTCACCAGTCCAGTACAAATGGATCCTACTCTGCTGCGCGGTTGTTGCTGTGTCAAGAAATATTTTTGTAGTAGGAGGTTTATTGGCTAAAGGATTATCTACAAGCTTATCCTTGCAGGCATAAAATGCAGTTAACCCAACCAGTAATAAAACAATAGTAAATTTATTTAACATGAATGATTTTGATTTATTGAAACATTAAAATCAGGCGTCTCAGGGAAGAAATTTCCCTGAGACATTCCTTTTAACAAATTATTTAATGAGCATCATTTTCTTTACCGAAGTAAAGTTGTCAACAGTAAGACTATAGAAATAAACACCAGAAGACAATGAGTTTGCATTGAATGTAACCTGATGTGTTCCTGCAGTCTGTGACTGGTTAACAAGTGTTTTTACCTGCTGTCCTAAAACATTAAATATCTTTAGAGTAACAATTCCTGATTTAGGAATAGCATAAGATATGACTGTTGAAGGATTGAAAGGATTCGGAAAATTCTGGTTCAGTTTGTATTGAGTTGGAAGAACAGAATTATCACTCCTTACACCAGTGACAAATGGTTTATAGCCGACAATATCATTACTATCTCTTGGGCAGAGTTTATAATTAGTATGGGTATATTCCAAAACACCAGTAATTGAACCGAAATAATCACCTAGATAAGCTAAACCATCAGCAGGACCATTATAAAATTGTGTTCTTCCATCCGACCAGGTAACCCTTGTGTGGTTTCCACCTGAAGTATCTTTACCATAAGATTCGCCATAATGATAAGTAGGACCGTCGGCGTTGGCACTGTCGATTCTAAATGCATTGTAAGTAACGATACAACCGTTCCATGGTTCAGCAGTCAGAGTGCCTAATGCTGAATATCCAACATCACCAGTCTTCATAACATGAGAAGCAGGCAAAGTATTATGGTGGGATTCTATAGTAAGGGCGGTTAAAGTATCCAATCTTGTTGCATAAGCTGTAGCTGATGAAACCGGAGTGCCTGTAACGGTAATTAAATCACCTTGTTTGAGATCAAATACACTCATACCGTAAGTTCCCGCATATCCTAAAATAATGCCGCTCCATGGAGTGGAACCATTCTGAATATATACTCTTGGCGGGTTATTTGCATTGCTGCCACCTATTTTAGAAGTATCTGCAGTTACAACACCTGAAACAGTTACCTGGTATCCGTGATATCCACTGTAAGCATTTCCGAAAGGGCTATACCGAACGTGCTGTATAGTAAAAGGAGTACTCGGCTTCAGAACAAAAAATGAATACCTACTATTGGAAATTTTGCCAGGGCTAGTTGATGAGAGAGGAGTATTGTCTGTTGCTTTAACATAATAGTTAACAAATGCAGAATCACTTGCAATACCGGGGATAGTACCTGTATAGGTTGTTGAATCTGTACCAGTACCTTTGGTCATATTAAGAGAATCAAGAACGCCATTGACTGTTTTGAAAAGCTGAACTTTCTGTACGATAGCACCCATATTACCAACAACTGTACAGGTAACAGTAACAGAGGTATTTTGAGGAACCACACCCGGATTTCTTCTACAATTTGTGATTGTTGGAGGTGTAGCTTTCAATGGACCAATATCATTTGGATACAGTGGAACAATTTCCCACATATTGCTATATGCTTCAAGCAAACCGCTTACATAGCTCATATGAGTACCATTTGCGGGGGCAACATAAGTTGGTCTTAATGATCCATAACCTGTAGTACCAGTAGAAGTTTTAAAATACCTTGACTGCGCATACATCTGAATCATATTTCCATTACCATTATCGATATTAAAACCACCGGCAGTTGAAGTTTGACCTGTAATTAGATTTGACGTAATCAAATTAGGACTATTTGAGTCCGGTTGAAACGATACATACATGCCGAGATATTTTCTCAATTTAACATTAAAAGAACCATCAGCATTGAAGCAGCTGTCCAATGTCAAGATTTTCGGGGTAGGTCTATTAACCTCCTGAGAAATCAGGTTAACCGGAACAGGAGTTGGAGCAATTTTAAGAATTAATTCTGTTGCTTGTCCGTAAGGAGAAACAACTCCGGTAAATTCATAAGTAGATGCAGTATCGCAGAGGTCAAATTGTGTGGCATACTTAGTAGAATCTGCCTGATAAATATTTAATCCACCCCAAGGGCTTCCATCAGGAGCCTCAATATATGTTCCAAGAGCAGCGCCAAAATACATAATAGCTCTTCTGTCGTAGGTGGGGTCAACAAGGGGTCTACAAAGTACCGTTCCCCTAACACGGACAGTATAACCTGCTAAAGGAGAATTTGGCCAGCCAGCAGCAGTTGAATCAGGCTGATAATTTATATCATGCAGAGTGACCAGGCGATATTCGATCGTGAATTTACTTGCGCTGCTGTCTTTTATAGAAGCATTACTGGTATCACTAATCCTAATTCTACATTGAGTTGAAGCAGAATCTGGAATAGTCCATGCATATGTACCTAAAGATGCAGAAACAGACGCAATTATTGTTGACCAGGTATATCCGTTATTTTTTGAAAATTCTATTTTCACTTTTGTAACACCACTACTTGTCCAAGTGATGTTATATGGAAACCCTACATCCCATTTTTCTCCTCCTACCGGAGATGTAATTGAGATTGGTTTAGTCTGCCCGAACATATATCCTGTTATTAACAGAATAATTACGAATAATGCTTTTATTTTCATTATTGCTCCTATTATTTAATAATTAAAAATTTGCCAGTTTTTATATTACCGTTCTTATTATTCTTTACGGTAAAAAGATAGAGACCCGTAGCAATAGCCTGGTCATTACCAGTAATAAGATCCCATGCATGCTCACCGCCAGTAAACTGCTGGTTACTTGTACTAACACCATACTGATCGAACCATCTTATATTTTGACCATTATTAGTTGAATTGTGCTGTAATCTTTTTACAACATCACCCGCGAGGGTATAAATTGTAATTTCACAGTCAGAAGGAAGGTTGTAGAAATAAATCTTTCTTAACCTTTCAGAATTACCATCCCAGATAGCGTTACCATAATAAGGATTAGGATAGACACCAACTTTGGTATTAGAATCATCGTTGGGAAGAGTCCCAGGTAAAATACTTTTGAGATTAGCCAATACGGCAGATTCCAAAGGAGCAAGATTATGGGCAGTATCACCTTTATCAAATGCAGTAACAGAAAAGAGGTACTGCCAACCATCAAGGAGATTAGGTACTACATATTTATAATAATATTTGACAGGGTCATTAGGGAAAATCATTGGGGCAGCCAATTCCACAGCTTTGAATCCCGTATTAAAACCTGTATAACCCGCGCTATCATATTGAGCTAATAAAACCAAGGAGGCTTGTATGTTCTGGTTAGTGGTAAGATCGAAACCGGACTGAGTACGGTATATCCTGTACCCAGCAAAATCAGTATCGTGAGAGATAGGATCAACAGAAGCCTCTGCACTTTTATCCCAATATAGTGTAGCCTTATTTTGCTCGGACACAACCTTCAAAACAGGTGTAGAAGGGGGGGCAGGCAGGATATAGCGGTGAATTTTACCATCATTAAATGTATTTTCACCAGGATCAAGGATTCCATTCCTATTTGCGTCATTGCCGAAATATGCTCTTAATGCCCAATCAGCATTGCCGTATAAGCTATCTCTATCTGATCTTGCATCTGAAGCAGTTGGTTGAAACGACCCAAATTTAGGAGCACAAACAACCGCATAAACAACATTTATTAAACTATCAGGGGGTATATTCTTAAAATATCCATGTGTTATTAATTCTGATCTGCCACCAGTACCAGTAGGTACTTTTAAAGCATCAGGATTTATACCAATATGATAAAGAGGACCCGGCGAATTGAAATTGGGATTAAACCTATTAGTTCCTCCAAACCATCCCTGCATTTTCTGATACCTAACACCATCTCCGGTAGGACCATCAGGAGGAGCAAAAAAATTAGGATCGGTGGTATTATGAAACTGCCAACTATTAAAGCAAGTAGCGGTGATAGTATCCTTTCCTCCCGTACCATTATCAATCAAAAATGAATTAGCAATTGTAGGAGTGGAGCCGAGATATAAAAAGCCGACATAACTATTAGTGGAGTTGAAACCACCACCACCAATATCATAGCAGTATGCCATTTTTAAAGAATCATCGTATCCATCGCCACCATAGCCATAGAAAGTCCCATTTTTGATATAGTCTTCTTTTGTATTCCTAACAACCGCATCTGTCCATAATCCCACATAGACGCTATCCAAATATTTCCCAGAAACATTTATTATAGTATAATTTTTAATAACAAAGGAATTAGCGAAAGAGAAATTCCATGCATAATTTTCTTCATGAACAGCAATCCCTAAAGGATTATGGTCAATAATGACAGTACCGTTAGACCAAGTAAGGTTAGTATCATTATAATCGCTTATGAGATCCTGATGAGATATTGCAAGGGGATTGTAATACCTTGAATCGGGGAGACTTGATCTTTGGACAATAAGGGAGCCAGGATTGTTGGTAAATTCATAGCCCGTACTAACAGATCCACTTGAATTATCAACCGCGCCTGTTGTAACAAAAGGACCAGTTTTGGAATTGCTGTTTGCTGCATCTTTTTTAAACCCGCCAACCCAAAGACCACCCTGAAATATATGCTCTATTCCACTGCCAATGGGGAATTCGCAAGAAGGCTGATGACCGGGCTGAGTTAAATTTAATAATGCATTGCCATAAACACCGAAATTAGAAACAGAAAGGGCAATATTGCCGACATTAGTGTATTTACTGTTATCATCATCAAGGGTTTTACCTAATTTCTGAGTATTATCGCCGCCGGGAGAAGGCATGAATGCGCAGGAAATAATTGCAAGCGCAATTAAAGGAAGTGATTTATATTTCATTTAGAAGCAGTAAAAAATATTATAAATAGTTTTATTAATTTTGCAAAGCGAAACTTATAAAGAAATATTTAATAAAAAAAATAGAAAAATAAATATTTTGTATTTTTTTTTATTGATAAATCAAAACAATTCTCTTGCTTGTTCATCTGCATGGTAAGAGCTTCTAACCAGAGGAGAAGACTCAACAATTTTGAAGCCCATTTTTAGACCTTCTTCTTTATAAAACCTGAACTCTTCAGGGGTTACAAAACGATCGACCGGGAGATGCAATTTGGTAGGCTGGAGGTACTGACCGATAGTTAAAATAGTGCAACCGTAAGAAACCAGATCTTTCATTAATTCCAAAACTTCCTCTTTTTTCTCGCCAATTCCGACCATAAACCCACTTTTTGTTTTTAAACCCCTTGCCCTGAACCATTTTATCAAGTTGAGACTTCTTTCATATTTTGCCTGTGGGCGAACTACATGATAGAGGCGATGAATAGTTTCAAGGTTGTGATTCAAGATATCGGGAGGGTATGTCATTATGATTTCGAAGGCTTCTTCGGAGCCACGGAAATCAGGGATTAATATTTCCACAGTAGTTGATGGCATCGCTTCTTTTATTGATTTTACTGTTTGGGTAAAAATAAATGCACCACCATCTTTTAGCTCATCCCTATTGACTGAAGTGATAACAGCATGTCTTAAATTTAATTGTTTAACTGAATCAGCAACTCTCTTTGGCTCGTTCAGATCAATTTCATTAGGGATACCAACTTTTATATTACAGAATCCGCAACTTCTAGTACACGTATCGCCCAGAATCATAAATGTTGCAGTGCGGTGATTCCAACATTCGGCAATATTGGGGCATTTAGCTTCCTCGCATACAGTATGAAGGTGTTGATTTCTTATAAGATTACGGACTTCTGAATAGTTTTCACCAACGGGGAGTTTTACCTTAAGCCATTCGGGTCTTTTCCCCAAACTCACTTTATCTTTTTCTATATTCTCTTTATAATTTTTTTGATGCTGATTTATTATCATAAACTATCCGGTTCAAAACTTTCCAAAACATCCTTTACAAATTTAAGGAATTTTCCACCGAGCATACCATCAATTATTCTATGGTCATGAGCCAGAGTTAAAGCCATTATTGGTCTAACAGTTATTAAATCATTCCCATCTATTTCAACCGCGACGGGTTTTTTAATGACTGCGCCGACACCAAGGATAGCCACCTCCGGCTGGTTGATAATAGGCGTACCGAAAATAGAACCGAAAACACCATAATTTGTGATAGTAAAAGTACCTTGTGCAATATCATCAGGAGTAAGTTTTTTAGTTCTTGCATTAGCCGCAAGGTCATTTATAGCCTTAGCAAGTCCTATAAGATTTTTTTCACCTGCTTTTTTGATATTAGGAACTATCAGTCCATTTGGTTCCATAGCAACGGCTATTCCAAGATTGATATATTTCTTTTTATAGATAGTTGTTCCATCAATTGTTGAATTTACAAGAGGATACTCTTTCAAAGCTTTAATAGCGGCATCGGCAATGAAAGGCATATAAGTAAGTTTTATACCTTCTTTTTCCAAGAAATCATTTTTATGGTTCTGGATAAAGGTATGAATTTTAAGCATATTGACTTCAATAAGAGCTGTTACATGTACGGAGGTATCGCGGCTATGTATCATATGCTGCATTATTTTCTGCCTGACATTATCCATTGGGATAACCTCTACATCATTAGAAGAAACTCCGCTTCCCTTTGGACAGTAATATGAAGGGCTGGAAGTAGAAACATGCTGCGGTTTGATATTCTGCTGCTTCTTTCTATCTATATGTAGGAGTAAATCCTTTTGGGTAATCCGATTCTGGAGACCTGTTCCTTTAATGGTTCTAAGTTCTTCAAAGCTGACTTTTTCAGTTTTAGCTATATTAAGGACGAGAGGAGACAAAAACCCGATTTCCTCTTTCTTTTCAAAAGCAGGAGAAGGGAAAGCAAAATTATCATGCATAGATGCAGGCAGCGAGGAAGTTTCTATTCCTGCAGATTCTGTCTCTGCAGGTTTTGTTCCGGCAGATCTTGCAGAGGCAGGTTTATCAGGCTCTAATCTTGCTACTACAGTTCCCACCTCGACAGTTTCCTGTTCACCAACCATTACTTCAGCAAGATAACCTTCCCCGGGGGAAGGGATTTCAGTATCGACCTTATCAGTACTAATTTCAAAAAGAGGCTCATCCTTTTTGACCCTATCCCCTACTTTTTTGTACCATTTAATAATAGTGCCTTCCATAACGGATTCACCCATTTTAGGCATCACAACATCCATTTTCATTTCCTTCTATATTTTAAGGAGATTTTTAATATCTAAAATTCCAACAAATCTTTTATTCCCTGATAAACAACTTTTCGATTAGGCAATATTTCATTTTCAAGGATCGGGGAATATGGTATATGGGAATCTTTAGCAGCAATTCTTTTGACCGGACCATCAAGGTACCGGAAACAATTGTCGGCAATCCTTGCTGCTATTTCCGCACCGAAACCTGCAGTTAATGTATCCTCATGAATTACTATTGCCTTATTCGTTTTTTTAACAGAATTATATATTGTTTCTTCGTCAAGAGGAATTATGGTTCTAATATCGATAACCTCAACAGAATACCCTTCGTCCTCCAGCTTTTTTGCAGCAAGCATAGAATCCCAAAGGCAAAGACCATAAGAAATAACAGTAAGGTCATTCCCCTCTTTGACAATCTTTGCCTTTCCGAAAGGGACAAGGTAATCATCATCGGGTTCGGGAGAAGTAGCGTAACTCTGCCTGTATAATCCTTTATGCTCACAGAAGAGCACAGGATCATTTATCCTGCAAGCTGTTTTTAATAATCCCTTAGCATCGGCGGCATTAGAAGGATAGGCAATTAATAAACCAGGGACGTGAGCGAAGATGGATTCAATATTCTGACTATGATAAAGACCTCCGTGAATATAGCCGCCAACAGCGACCCTGGTAACAACAGGGGCAGTCCATTTATTATTAGATCTGTATCTATAAGTAACGAGTTCACTTTTCATCTGCATAAAAGCGGGCCAGATATAATCGCCAAACTGAATCTCAACGACAGGTTTGAGTCCTGTGAGAGCCATTCCAATTGCAACGCCCATAATACTTGCTTCAGCCAGAGGAGAATTAAAGACTCTTTGATTACCATATTTTGTAGAAAGACCTTTAGTAGCGGTGAATACTCCTCCTTTACTGTCAGCTATATCCTCGCCAAACACAAATATTTTATTATTGCGTTCGAGCTCCTCATGAAGGGCATGGTTAATAGCATCCACCATAACGATTTTAGGACCATCGGGAATTGTTTTTTCATAATCAAGAGTATCCCTGAATCCGCTTTCATCTAATATATATTTATCAGCAGTTTCAGGTTTGGGATCAGGGGCAAGTATTGCTTTATCGGCTGCTTTATTTATTTCTTCGGTTACTTCCTCTTTAAGGCTATCATATTCCTTTTTTGTAATAAGATTATTTTCGATCATATATTTAGAAAGAAACTCGATGGGACATTTTTTGAGATCATCTGCCAAATCTTTCGGATCTCTATATTTCCTTTGGTCATCAGATGAGGAATGAGAAAGAAGGCGAACAACCTCAGCTTCAAGAAGAACGGGACCTTTGCCACTCTTTATATAGTCTAAAGCCTGAGCAACATATTTTTTGCAATCAAAGTAATTTGTCCCATCTATTTTAAATCTTAGAAGATTATCATAACCAGCCATCATTTCTGAAATAGAGTGTGCTTTCCCTCCGCTTTGTAAGGCGACAGGAACAGAAATAGCATATTTATTATTCTGCACTACAAAGAGCACAGGAAGTTTTTCGCGGCTAGCCCAGTTAACCGCCTCATGGAATTCGCCCTGACTAGTAGAACCCTCACCGCTGCTAACATAAGATACAACGGGGTTTCCTGTTTTAACAGAAGCTAATGCAGTACCAACTGCGTGAAGATACTGGGTACCAGTAGGGCTTGATTGAGAAGGCATATTTATATTTGGATTTCCCCAGTGTCCGGGAAGCTGTCTTCCACCGCTAGAAGGATCATCGGCTTTGGCAAAGCACTGCAAAAAGAATTCATAGGGAGTCATACCTACAGATAAAGCGACAGCGAGATCACGATAATAAGGAAAGAGCCAATCTTTTTTAGGATCAAGAGAAGTACCAACAACAACCTGAATAGCCTCATGCCCAGAGCCTGCAATATGGAAGAAGGTTTTACCCTGCCTGAGGAGGTTCATGGCTTTAGTATCTATGGAGCGTGCAAGAAGCATAAGGCGGAGATCGTGAATCATCTCTTTCGCTGTATCCTGACCGTTATTATTATTTTTATTAAGGGTATCTATCATTTCATTATTTACAGAATTCTTTTTTGCCATTATGAGCCTTTAGCAGTAAGATGTAAAGATAAAATTTCTTCTTTAAGCATGGTATGAACGGAATCATATCCGAAGAATTGCCTGAAATTATTCAGGAGTTTATTTTTCACTTCGAGGAGATCAACTTTGCGGTTAAGTTCTTTATTTAATGATGTAACTTCCTTATTGAATATTCCGCAAGGAACGATTCCATTAAAGAAGGAGAGGTCAGAGTTGATATTGAAAGCAAATCCATGCATTGTAATCCAGCGACTTACCTTAATTCCAATTGCAGCGATTTTGCTGTTACCAACCCATACGCCGGTATGCTCGGGATCGCGGATGGCTGTTACACCATAATCAGCGCAGGTATTTATAATAATTTCCTCGAGTCCTCGTAGGTATTTATGAGTATCCTTCTGCCATAGATTCAGATCAATGATAGGATACCCCACAATCTGACCCGGACCATGGTACGTAATATCGCCTCCGCGATCGATATCATAAACGGAGATATTGTTTTGATCGAGATATTCCTGTGAGCCGATCAGGTGGGCTTTATCAGCGATTCTGCCTAAAGTATAGGTATGGGGATGTTCGAGAAGAAATAACACATCGGGGATTTCCTTTTTATACCTTAGTTCAAAAATATCTTTCTGAAGATCCCAAGCTTCTTTATAATCAATGGTTTCAAGATCGCTATATAATAATTCTTTCATGCAATATTAAATGTGAATAGCTTCATTGTAAGCAACACCAACAGCCTCCATAACCGACTCCGATAATGTAGGATGCGCGTGAATTGTTTTTATTATTGATTCCGCGGTTGCCTCGAGGGATTTAGCCATAGCAAGTTCAGCAATCATTTCAGTAGCTTCCGAACCTATAATATGTGCGCCGAGAAGCTCGCCATATTTTGCATCGAATATTAATTTAACGAAGCCCTCCCTTTCGCCAATGGCAAAGGCTTTACCGCTTGCCATAAATGGAAACTTTCCTATCTTTAATTCATAACCGGCTTCTTTTGCTTTCTGTTCAGTAAAACCAATACTTGCAACCTGGGGCTGGCAATAGGTACATCCGGGAACATTGTTATAATTTATATCGGGAGGGGTCAATCCTTTGATCTTTTCAACACAATGAATACCTTCGGCAGAAGCAACGTGGGCGAGCCAAGGAGGACCAATTACATCGCCGATTGCGAAGACTCCTTTGACATTAGTTGAGTAATTTGATTTATCAACCTTGATATGATTTTTATAAAGTTCAATCCCTAGTTTTTCGAGACCGAAGCCTTCGACATTGCCTGTAACGCCGACAGCGCATAAGACCTTGTCGGCAGTTAATTCTTTGAGCGAGCCATTAACCAAGGCACATACGTTCACCTTGTTACTTTTAATTTCTGCTTTTTGAACGGCAGCATTTGTTAGTATATCAATCCCTCTTTTTTTGAAACTTTTTTCCAAAGTAAGGGAGACTTCTTTATCTTCAACGGGCAGGATAGAATCCAACATTTCAATCAGAGTAACTTTAGTGCCAAGGACGGAATAGAAATAAGCAAATTCAACTCCGATTGCACCTGCACCGACTACGATTAATTCTTTGGGCTGTTCAGGCAAATTCATAGCTTCAGTGCTGGTAATAATCATTTTATGGTCGACAGGGATAGATGGAATATTTTTAGGTCTTGCGCCTGTGGCTATTATAATATTTTCGGCGGTTACAGAATCTATGCTTTTCCCTTCTGGGTTAATAATATCTATTTTAGATGCCGAGGCGAGTTTTCCGAAGCCTTTAATTCTATCGATTTTGTTTTTTTTAATTAAGAATTCGATATTTTTGACTATCTGGTCAGAAATATCCCTACTTCGTTTAATTATTTTAGAGAAATCGAATTCGAGTCCCTGGACTTTAATGCCAAATTCGGAAGAATGGTACTTCATGAGATCGTAAATTTCAGCATTTTTAAGAAGGGATTTTGTAGGAATACAGCCCCAATTAAGGCAAATTCCGCCTAAATTATCTTTTTCGATGATAACGGTTTTCAAACCCAGTTGAGCGGCTCTAACAGCAGCAACATAACCCCCCGGACCTCCACCTAAAACTGCAACATGATACTTTTCAGCCATTTATTAAGTGTACTTTTGGTTGTTATTAAATTTAATAAAGTTAATATAATTAAGTAGTTATAAAAATAAAAACACAGGGAGCGATAGGGCACAAAATTTATGACCCAGGGGTCATTTAGTCGTATTTAATACCGACTATTTGCATAAGAATCAGGAGTTTTGGCAGTCGAGAAGAGTCACTTTAGCCGGAGTCTTTTCATATGCAACAGGCATCTGCGGGTATTCTGCGATTATTCTACGGGTATTCTATGGGTATTCTAAGCCGTATCTGAGTCGCATATCTATCGCTCATCTATCGCATAAATATATTTCTCAATTCCGAGAAACCGGAGTGGAGACTTTAGCGCATTTATTAAGTTTACGGCATATCAAAAGGGTATATAAAAGTGACCCGAGGTTCAACCCTTTTTTGAGATTGGTAGCCGATAATATTTTTATTTGCATCCATCATAGGTGCGAATGTCCATTGATAAATCATTGAAACAAGGAGATAAGAATAAGGTTTATAGCCTAACTCAAAATACAAGTAGGAACGATCATCAAGAGTGAATAAATCCTTTTCTCCCTGGATATTTATTTTATCATAACCAGTCCGCACAACAAAGGGGAGCGTGTTGGGAGCAACTTCAGCAACGATATGGAGGATACCGCTATTAGGATCCTTATCGAGGCGCTGATAACTACCGACAACATCAAAGAGTCCCATTACATCGACGAACAGTTCTCCGTAATAGCCGTTATCGGAAATAATAGTATCCAATTTAGCTGCTTTACTAGTAAAGGTACCATTGGAGGGATTGACCTGGAATCTTTCGATTTCATATAGTGAATTGAAATAGGAAGGAATGTAGCGGGCACTGTTAAATCTTCTTTCAAGTTTGACAGAGGCATTAACTGCTCCCATTCCATTTAATTCAGCAATGATACCTGTGGCTACACCGCCACCGAAATTTATTATCTTGGTGAAATCGGAATATAGTTTAACTCCCACAAAACTTGTAGAGAGGAGCGGAAGACCAAGGTCTAATCCCACTATCTGCAGCGAGCCATTGCTGTTAACTTTATTGATAGTATTCGTAGCGGCATTGTATGAACCCGAAATGACTGAGGCATTTTTATTAAAATCACCTGCAAAGGTACCCCCTACTTCCAGATTACCAATTATTGGAATATTGCCAAGTGAAGTATATTTTAATGGTCTGACATGACCTCTTATTCCAACTACACCGGCTTCTCCGAAAGTACTATATATAGATTCAAACCCGAAAGTTCCGAAATCTACATCGAAAACAAGACCTATTCTTCTTGCGTCAAAACTGGGACTATTATTATAGAGGTATATAATACTACCATACCCCAAAGTATAATAATCAAGTGCGCCAAGTTTGACATAGACAGGATCGTTCTTAACACCATAACGAGCATATCGAATAATTCTCAGATAATAGCCGACAGAGTTAAAATCTTCTGTCCTAAGTTTACCCTGAGAATTAAAATCAAGCTGCAGATCGAGTCCAACGCCGAAGTTCCCGAGAGAAACATCTGGTCTAAACTGGATAGAATAGAAAGGCTGACCGTTAATCCAGTTCATTCCAAATCCACCTGCTATATTTCCTTTTCCATCCATAGGATAAGGATTTGATTGACTTAACTGACCGACCTGAGGAAAGGCTTCAGACAGGGTTAATAAAAATAAAGCAGAGAGTATAATTCTTTTCATAAGTGGTCCATTGTAATGATTAAGTAAAGCTATAAAATATTTAATAAACCTATTCATATGAAAGTATATTTTTCTCTTGATCATTTGGGAAGAATTAACCTACCCTTATGAGATTGAAGAAGATTGATTATTAGCCAGATAGCTACAAATAATAATTTTCACCAGAAATATGTTTTATAAATTGTGAAGATTTTTCTTTTGTTTATATTTACTTAATTTTTATATAACATAATTATGCATAGGGACTTATAATTGAAAGAAGAGTATTTCAAATGGTTTACTAATTATCTTGACAGGGATTTCGAGATGCTTGTATTCGGGCATTCTGGTTATCCGATTATTCTTTTTCCTACTTCAAGGGGGCGATACTATGAAAACAAAGATTTCAAATTAATCGAATCGGCGGCTCATTTAATCGACGCGGGTAAAATAAAAATATACTGCCCAGATGGAGTTGATACAGACAGCTGGTATAATTATTCAATTCATCCTGCAGACAGGGTTAAAAAACATATTGGTTATGAGAATACAATAATGCATGATGTTATTGAATACATAAAACATGATATGGGTGATGTTAGAATTGGTGCTGCCGGATGCAGCTTTGGGGCATATCATGCCGCTAATCTTGCATTCCGCCATCCGGATTTGATAAGCCTTTTAATCTGTATGGGGGGAACATATGACATTAAAAATTTCATAAACGGATATTACGATGACAACTGTTATTTTAATAATCCCCCTGATTATCTTCCTAATCTAAATGATTTATGGTATTTAGATCGAATAAGGAAGATGGGTATAATGCTTGGTACAGGGGATCAGGACATGTGTTTAGATGAGAACATACACCTTGCAAATATTCTTAATGCCAAGGGAATTGCACATTGGCTTGACATAAGACAGGGGGCCGGACATGATTGGAACTGGTGGAGGGGAATGTTTCCCGATTACCTAGCAAAGATCAGCGGATGAGTCCAAGTTTAATAAGATCATATCCGTGTTTTTGCCTAATTGTGTTTACTGCTTCGAGGATTTTTTTTCTTTTCTTTTCGTCATCATCAAACAGGGCTTGCTGATCGGGTAAAACAACAAACTTACTTACACCTACCCCAATTAGTCTTATTGCAACCCGTCTAGTATAGGCTTTGATAAAGAGACCCCAAACAGTTTCATACACAATTTTATCGTCATCGGTAGGGGAAACCGACTTTGATCTAGTCAGGGTATTGAAATCGGAATATCGCAATTTAAGGTTTATGCACATAGCCTGCATTTTATTATCGCGGAGATTCTGGCAGACATGGCCTGTCATGTTGAAGAGTACATCCTTTATGATATCGAGGTCGATTGTATTTTCCATAAAGGTATTTTCTTTTGATATGCTTTTAGGGTCATGTTCCTGGCTGAGATATTCCTTCCCTTCCCCGTTTGCCTTATACCAGATATCCAGCCCCATTTTTCCAAATGCCTTAGTAAAATATTCCAGTGGAGCTTCGGTAATATCCCCAATTTTATAAAAGCCTCTTCTATTAAGTTCCACAGTAGTTTTTTTTCCGATGCCCGGAATAGTTTCAACCGGCATAGGGGCAAGGAAATTCTTTTCAAACCCCGGTTCTATATACGTAACGCCCATCGGTTTCATACAATCGGAACCTATTTTTGCCAGTGTTTTATTTTTACCAATTCCAATGGAACAAGGGAGTTTGGTCTGATCGAGGACTATCTTTTGAAGTTTTTTTGCGAAGTCAAAGTAATTACCATATATGTTTTCAGTGCCAGTAAAATCCATATAATATTCATCAACAGAAGCCTGCTGAATAACAGGGGCATATTCCGAGAGTATATTTTTAACAATTTTAGAATATCGAGCATACTCTTTGAAATTTCCATGGAGGTAGATACCATTTGGGCAAAGACTGAAGGCACGTTTGATGGGCATAGCAGAATGGAGTCCGTATTTCCGCGCTTCATAAGAACAGGCAGCAACCACTCCCCTACCTTTAGGATTCCCCCCAACTATTACGGGTTTGCCATTTAATGAGGGATCGAGAATTCTTTCTACCGAAACAAAAAAGGCGTCAAGATCCAGATGAAAGATTGTTCTTATCATCATCATTCTTGCTTACGGTCTGATTTTTAGCTTTATAAATTGCATTAGATTCGACAGCAGCCAGGCTGATTTTTCCTTCTTCAAGGTTCTTATAGAGAAGATCATTTTGTATCAGATAGTAGAACTGCTTCCTGAAATCTTCGAGCGAGATACCGCATGCGGCTGCATATTTAGCAAGTTCGTGGGGATCTTCGAAATCCGTTTTATTCAATCTTAACATATAGTGACGCGCTATATAAAATGATTCGGATGCAGGATCAACCATTCTGACTCTTGTTCTAGCGGTAGCCGGGTCGAGAATATCCTTAAAATACATCGGAACGAAACGACCATTCTGTATTGACGCCATTGCACCGGATCCACCATTTAACAGGAAATGTGCAGCTGCAAATCCTAAATCTCTTGTATACTCCATATCGTAAGGAATTGGGTCAGCGCACCTTAATTCATATCCGATATTTTTAGCAACGATTGTAATTTTAATACCGAATTCTTTTAATCTTTCCTGCACTTTATACTTTAATATTTCGCCGAAATTTATTTCAGCAATTCTGATATTATCATGAGCGTCTCTTTCAACATTGTCTAAAAATTCTAAATCTTTAGGATCCAGATGTTCGACAAGTCCTTCTGCCAATATTGCGACACCATCTGTTCTTCCATAGCTTAACCTTTTAATGATAGCACCCGCCAACACATCAACAATATGTGACAACTTACTTATATGACCAGGAAATTCTTCAGGAATTAAAGTTAAAGTAGCACCAGTAGCCTTTCCTATTCCCAATGCAAGATGGCCTGCTTTTCTTCCCATTGTAATGACGAAGTACCAACGAGAAGTAGTTTGAGCATCAACCATAAGGTTCTGCACAATTTCAACCCCTATATGCCTAGCTGTCTGAAATCCAAAAGTAGGGATACCCCATGGAAGATCAAGATCATTATCAATAGTTTTAGGAACATGTGCAACACGGATTCTGCCAGCGGCCATTTCGTCAACTTTTAAGGCGCTAAATGCAGTATCATCCCCCCCAATTGTAATAAGCTTATCAACATTAAGGCGAAGCAATGATGTTACAGTGTTCTCAAGATGTTTTTTCTCTTTAGTAGGATTAGCCCTTGCGATACCAATATAAGATCCCCCTCTGAAATGTATCCGGCTTACATTATTGATAGTAAGGTTTTTTGTATGAGTTATATCTCCATCCATTATCCATTTAAACCCATCCATGATACCTATTACCTCAACCCCGTCCGTAATGGCACGAATAGTAGCCGCACTAATAACGCTATTTATTCCCGGAGCAGGTCCCCCGCTCACTAAGATTGCCAATTTTTGGGGAGCTTTAGACATAAACATCTCCTTTATAGAGTTTAATAATCACTAATGATATCAATCAAAGGACCTTCAGTTTAGCAAATTTAAGCATAAGCTGTTTAACGTTATTGCCTTCGAAAACTACTGTTGCTTTTTGCATATCGCCAGTTCCATCCACGAGAGTTACTTTACCCAAGCCAAACTTATCATGCATTACCCGGCTACCCGGTCTTAATGTTTTATTATCCTGATCAAAATCCTGATAATCTACATTTTCAAAATATTCGTAATAGATTTCTTTTTTTGATTTTCTAACAGATGATTTCCTTCCAATGCCTCCATTCATTTCATCAATAAGTGCGGCGTCAATCTCATCAATAAATCTTGATCTACTTTGGTAAGCAACCTCGCCGAAACGGTAACGGCTTCTTGCATGTGAGATATAGACTTTTTGTTTTGCCCTTGTTATCGCTACATAAAACAATCTTCTTTCTTCTTCGAGGGAAGCATCGCTACTGAATTTATTTGATAGCGGGAAAATATCTTCTTCGCATCCTGTAATAAATACAATGGGGAATTCTAGTCCTTTTGCACTATGAATTGTTAACAAAGTAACAGCGTTCTTATTGTCGTCATACATATCGACATCTGCAATGAGGGACACTTCTTCAAGAAATTGTTCCAAGGTAACTTCTTTATGGTGAACACAATAGTCACTTATTTCAGACAGAAGACCATTTATATTTTCAAGGCGGTCAAGAGATTCAGGAGTGTTCTCTTCCTTAAACATCCTCAAAATGCCGAGATCATCAAGCAAAGCACGCGAAAGTTCGCTTGCGGACAGCTTATCTTTAAGTCCAATATATTTTTCCAACAGAATCCTGAATGCTTTAACATTTTTCTGAATTCTTTCTTTTATATCGATAACTTCAAAAACCCTTGACATAGTATCGAACATGGAAATATCATGTTTCCTGGCAAAGGAAATCATTCTCTTAATTGTAGTATTCCCAATCCCTCTTTGAGGGAAATTCATAATTCTTAATAAGCTTTCTTCATCATTCTGGTTAGATAAAACCCTAAGGTAGGCAAGGACATCCTTAACTTCTTTTCTTTTATAAAATTCGACACCACCTATAATAAGGTATGGCAGTTTTTCCCTTCTGAAAATATC
>PLLW01000085.1 GCA_003141435.1 Ignavibacteriales bacterium | reverse complement strand
ATAAAATTAAAATGGTTGAGTTAGTTCATATTTCATCCTATGAGGAACGAAAAAAAGCCATTGAGGAAGCTGGATACAATACGTTTTTGTTAAGATCACGTGATGTCTATATCGATCTTTTAACAGATAGTGGTACTTCTGCTATGAGCGATAGGCAGTGGGCCGGCATTATGATGGGCGATGAAGCTTATGCCGGTAGTGAAAATTTCTATCACCTGGAAGCCACTATTCAAAAATATTATGGCTATAAACACATAGTCCCGACTCACCAGGGAAGAGCNNGAACATATTATTTCCCAGCTTATGATCAAAAAAGGAGATATTATTCCCGGAAATATGTATTTCACTACTACAAAGCTCCACCAGGAACTGGCAGGCGGAAAATTTGTGGATGTAATTATAGATGAAGCTCATGATCCCGATAGTGAGCATCCATTTAAAGGTGATATCGACTTAAAAAAGTTGCAGAAAGTTATTGATACTCATGGTCCGGAAAAGATCCCTTATGTCGCAGTTGCTACCGCTGTTAATATGGCGGGTGGACAACCTATCTCGTTAAAAAATCTTAAAGCAGTAAGGGAATTAACCAATAAATATAAAATCAAAATAATTCACGATATGACCCGCGTTGCGGAAAATGCTTTCTTCATTAAGGATAGGGAACCGGGATATGCGAATAAATCAACATCGGAAATCGTAAGAGAAATCTGTGATCTAACCGACGGTGCAACAATGAGCGCTAAAAAAGATGCCCTGGTTAACATTGGCGGTTTCCTTGCTGTTAATGATTATGAGCTTTTTGAAAAAGCAAGAAACATGGTTGTGATATATGAAGGGCTGCATACTTATGGAGGTCTTGCTGGTAGAGATATGGAGGCTATGTCTATCGGTATTTCTGAGTCTGTTGACGAAGATCATATTAGAGCAAGAGTTGGTCAGGTTGTTTACCTGGGTAATAAATTAATACAAATGGGAGTTCCCGTTGTAAAACCTATCGGTAGCCATGGTGTATTTCTGAATGCCAAAAAATTTCTTCCCCATTTAACGCAGGATATGTTCCCTGCCCAGGCTCTCGCTGCTGAAATTTATCTCGATTCGGGTGTCCGTACTATGGAAAGAGGTATTGTTTCTGCTGGTAGAAATAGCGAAACAGGAAAACATAATTATCCTAATCTTGAACTTGTAAGAGTAACAATCCCAAGAAGAGTTTATACCCAGGCCCATATGGATGTTGTTGCAGAATCAATTGAACAGGTATTTGAGCATAGGGATAAAATCGGTGGATTAAAAATGGTATATGAACCGGAATATTTAAGATTCTTTCAGGCAAGATTTGAAAAAATATAAAAGGTATGTTTATGAAATTTGATCTCATTGATCAGAAAATACTCGATATACTTCAGACAAATTCCAAAATTACAAATGCACAGTTGGCTTCTGAAATCGGTACTTCTGCTTCTGGAATGCTCGATCGTGTAAAGCGGCTGGAAAATGCTGGTGTAATTAAAAAATATGTTGCATTAGTAGATCCTGAAAAAGCTGGAAGGGGAGTCCTTGCTCTCGTTTCTGTCTCATTAACTGCACATAAAATGAAGGCCTTTGATACCTTCACCCACCAAATTAAAAAAATTGAGGAAGTTCTCGAATGCTACCATACCGCCGGCGAGGAGGATTTTGTGCTAAAAGTGGCAGTAAAGGATATTCCAGAATATGAAAATTTCATTCTTAAAAAATTAACCCTTATTGAAGGCGTTAATAAAGTTAAAACAAATTTTGTGTTGTCAACTGTTAAATACAATACGAAAATCAAAATATAACATTTCTGTTCTGTTCGTTCTCCTAAAAGCGCCTTCAAGGCGCTTTTTTTATTAAATCTATTTTAATTATTCGTTTGTAATATCAACTATTTCATTTATTTTTGAGCAGAGATTTACTCTTTTTAAAATATTCTCTGCTATTATTTTTTTAGTTAAAAGAAGGCAAGCGTTCTATGGAATGGGTGATACTTATAACTTGGCTGTTGATTATTAATGGGGCTTTAGGGGGTCAGTATATTCTAAACTGGATGGGAAACCAGGAAAGATTTGTCGGAAATAAACCCGTTGGTGTTTCCCCCGGAGTGATGACTTGGTGGAGGGAAATATCAAAATTTGCGTGGGCTTTTATAGCTGTAATTGTTGAACTAGCCCGTGGAAAAAAAGCAAAATTTCTCTGGCCTGGTATTATTGCCTTAATAACAATAATAATCTGTGGCTTTACTGGTGTAATTGAAAATATCGGCTTTTTCTATTTACCACGATATTATTCCCCACATATATATGCTCCTTATGTTAATGTCTATCTTGCCTTTCTCCCTTTTTTCGGCAAATTCCTTTTCAAATCTGCAATTAGAAAAGAACATTGGATTGGTATTTCACTAGTCGTCTTAGGTCTTGCTACGCCATATATCCCCCGACTTATTGGTGGATATCAGGATCCCAAATCAATTCTCGATTTTTCTGGTATCATGTGGATTGTCATTATAAATTGCTGCTTATGTTCACAGCAGGTACTTAATAATAAAACAGTTCAGACTTGTAAGCCTGGTGTCGGTCCTAATGCTTTAGTGGTATGGCGCGAAGTTTCAAAAATGGTTTTCATTTCTTCTGCTCTCTTTATTATTCCTTTAGTTGCTAATGTTATGAAAGTACATGTCCCTGAACAGGCACCTAAAGAAAAATTCGAAACACGAGTTTTAGCTAAAGTAACTCCTGATAAAAAAGCTTTTATACTCTCAAATTATGAACTGTCTGGTGATAATTATAATTTGAAAAAAGATATTACAAAAGAAACAGAAACCCAAATAAAAACTGTTTTTGCTGCTACTGATTATGATAGGTTCTTCTCTTTATTTGAAGGTAACATTATTCCAAATAACTGGTGGCCGATTTTATTTGTGGTAGCTGCTGGACTGACAGGTTATATTTACAGCTTTGGTTTCTTCAAGTTATCCAAATTCGCAGCGCATATCTGGGTCCCGTATACAAATGTGTACCTTGCTTTGATGCCTTTTATCATGATGTTATTCGGTGAGAATGTTACGTCGTATCAAATTGTCGGGGCTGTTATTACTACGGCCGGATTAATGGTCGGAGTATCAGATTATACCCGCAATAAGGTTATCGAAATTGAAAAAACCTATAAAGAAAAAAATGATTAAGAAAAAATTAGGAAATTCTGATTTAGAAATTACTACTGTCGGTTTTGGCGCTTGGGCTATCGGAGGCGCTGGTTATGATTTCGGATGGGGACACCAGGAAGATAAGGAATCAATCGATGCTATTATCCGTGCCCTCGAGTTGGGAATAAATTGGATTGATACTGCCGCTATTTATGGACTCGGACACTCGGAAGAAATAGTTGCTAAAGCTCTAAGCCGCTGGAATGGAAACAAACCTTTTGTATTTACTAAATGTTCTATGGTCTGGGATAATGAAAAAAACATTACTCTTTCCCATAACCCGGATTCAATACGTAAGGAATGTGAAAGTAGTCTCAAAAGATTGAACGTTGACTTTATCGATCTTTACCAGGTTCATTGGCCTCCTAAGAATAATGATGATATAATTGAACCCGCATGGGAAATGATGGCTAAACTAAAAGAGGAAGGAAAAGTAAAGTGGATAGGTGTTTCCAATTTTAATATTGCACAGCTTAAAATAGCTCAGAAAATTGCGCCGGTTACTTCCTTGCAGCCCCCATATAATTTAATAAATAGAATTATTGAACCGGAAATCCTCCCATTCTGCAAGGAAAATAATATTGGAGTAATTGTTTATTCGCCAATGTCATCAGGTCTGCTCACCGGAACTTTCTCTAAGGAAAGAGTCGCTAACTTGGCTGCTGATGACTGGCGCAGCAAAAGTGCCAATTTCCTTGAACCTAAATTAACTAAGAATCTGGAACTTGCTGATAGACTTAAATCTATTGGCAAAAAAAATAATAGAAATGCTGGTGAAGTTGCAATAGCATGGGTGCTTAAAAATCCCGCCGTTACGGCAGCTATTGTGGGCGCTAGAAATCCTAACCAGGTAAATGGTGTTATGAAAGCCGGTGAAGTAAAATTAACTGATCAGGATATTTCTGAACTCGAAAAACCATGACTGGTTAATAACTAATATGTATATCCAAGGCTTACAGAAACAACAGAATTATTCAATTTGTTGCTTCCATCACTGGTAAAAGTTGCCCCGTATTTAGTAACATTATATGATTTGTCTAATGTTGTTAATCCCAAACTATACTTTAACCTTATACTCATCATCCCTGAACTGATATAAAAACTCTGACCTAAACCGAAATTTAATCCGAAATCCCAGGATGGAAGTATATCCCCAATGTTCACTGAACTTGATTGCCCTTCATTGTCTGGTCTAACTCCGGCGCTCAATAATCTGGCTTCGTATACTCCGGCAAATACAAATGTTTTCCCTTGTTCTGCAATTGGTAAATTATATTTCAGGTTTAATGGAACCTCTAAGTAGTTATAGGTTTCAATTCCCTGTATGTCACTGAATAATATGCGCGTAACCCCCTTTTGAGATAAATAAAATCCTGTCTCGATCGATAAAAAATCAAAGAAATTATAACTCCCGTTTATGCCTATCAGTACTCCTGTTGTATTGCTTAATTTTTGAGGATAGTTGCCTTTGATAGTTGCTAAATTTAATCCAGCTTCGATGCCATATTTAAATTGTGCTGGTGTTTCAATAAAAAAAACTATGACAAATAAAATAAATATTATCTTTTTCATTTGAAGTAATTCATTATTTTGTTAAAAAACAGTACTTCTTATTTTACTAATTGAAAATATACAAAAAAGCCGCAAACAACTCTAAAAATCCTATCCTTGCTTCCTCTCATCTATATCATCCATTATCTTTCCCACNNTAGATCTGACATCTAATCACCTCTCTTTAATTTGTTCATCCTTAACAGCTTTTTTGTCTTTCATTCTTCCGTATAAAACGGATATTGCAATAAGTACGCTTCCAAGTACCAGGAACGACATTATCTTATAAATAAGCTGCCCCGATGTCAGCCCCAATATCGAGATATAAAAAATGCTCATAAGTAAAGTAAGTACTGCCATCCACCTGTATTTCCTGCTTTCCAAAATCAGACTGAAAATGTAATACAATACTGCTACCCCTACCCATGAAAGCGCAGCAAATCCTTCCGGCATAATATTGTGCAAAACAAA
>PLLW01000074.1:305-18547 GCA_003141435.1 Ignavibacteriales bacterium | reverse complement strand
AAAAGAAAATTATCTTACAAAAATTCACAACTATTTTTATGAAAATACAATAAAAGCTGCATCAATTTATTTTGAACATATTCTTAATTATCCGGAAGCTGATAATTCAGCAATCATATGTTATGAAACATTTCTAAGATATTATGTGATGTGCTTAAGATATGCAGGCTCCTATTATGCTTTTCATACAATAGGTTCCGCAATGGCTTGTGACTATAAGACATATATAAAGGTAGAAGGAATGAATAAGAAAAAGGCAGCTGAAGATTTTTATTTTCTGGAAAAGATTTCGAAAAACACGCGTATATATAACATAAATGGCACAGCAGTTTATCCATCAGAAAGAAAATCATGGCGAGTTCCATTCGGGACAGGACAAAGAGTTACACGATTTCATGCAAAGACGCATGAAGAGTACTTTTTATACGATCCATACATATTTGAAATACTTAAAGAGTGGTTGAATATATTTCATTCCGGAGAAATATTAAGTCCGGAAAAATATCTTCTATACGGAAAGTCAACTAATAAAGGTTTATATGAATTTCTTCAACTTCAAAATTTTTCATTGAATTTTAAAGCCATATTAAACTCATCAAAATCGACAGAACAGATAAGAATGCAAAAGCTCCGATGGTTTGATGGGTTTAGAACATTAAAACTGGTGCATTTTCTGCGTGATAATTATTTCCCAAACATTAATATGTACGATGCCATTGATAAAATATTTATAAAATGCAATATTTCTATTCCCCAAAGGATTAATGAGAATATACCTGCAACTGAGATACAATTACAATATTTAGAAAAATTGAGAGCTTTTGACAGCAATTGATGAATTTAATTATTATTAATGAAAAGACTGAGGACATTAATGGTTATAAAAAGCCGGATTGATGAAATACAAAATTTTCTTTCAGATGCTTCAAATTATAAAGGTTTCTGTGAGGCAGTTTACTTTCCGGAAAACACCAGTGATGTTTCCCAAATATTAAAAGAAGCTAATGTTAAAAGGATACCGGTAACCGTTGCAGGAAACGGAACAGGATTAACCGGCGCAAGAGTACCAGAGGGCGGAATTGTAATTTCAACGGATAAGTTGAAGAAAATTATTCATATTGACACAGAAAAAATGTATGTGATTTCAGAGCCTGGTGTCTTATTATCGGACCTACTTTCGGCTTTGAAAGAGAAAAATCTTCTTTATCCCCCCGATCCTACTGAAAACAATTGTTACCTAGGCGGCACTGTTGCTACAAATGCCAGCGGTGAAAAAACTTTTAAATATGGCCCCACCAGAAACTACATACTTGAATTAGAGATAGTGCTAGCAGATGGAGAAATCCTTAATATTAAAAGAGGAGAATATTTTGCGGATGAATATGAACTTCAATTAAAAACTGACTCCGGAAAAGAGATCAATATTCACCTTCCTTCATATAAGATGCCTAAAGCCAAAAATTCTGCGGGATATTTTGTAAAACCAGGAATGGACGCTATCGATCTTTTTATCGGCTCAGAGGGAACCCTTGGAGTTATAACAAAAATAAAAATCAAGCTACTCCCAAACCCAGAAAAGATTATTTCCTGTGTTGTGTTTTTTGAAATTGAAGAAAACGCCTTAGATTTTATTCAGAAAGGGAGAGAGATTTCCTATACATCCCGAGCATACAATAATATTCAGGCAATTGATGCATTATCATTGGAATATTTTGATGAGAAAACATTGGACTTTATGAGAGAAGATTACAAACAGATACCCGATAATGCCAAGGCAGGGGTTTGGTTTGAACAAGAAGTAAGCAAAGTAAATGAGGAATTCTTCTTAGATCAGTGGCTTACACTAATCAGAGAATTTAACGGGGATGAAGACAGTGCATGGTTTGCATTCACTGAATCAGATAAAGAGAAACTACAGATATTCCGCCATGCTATTTCACAAAAGATCATTGAACTTATTGCCAAAAATAATGTAAAAAAACTAGGTACTGATGTGGCAGTTCCTGATGTAAAATTCAAAGAATTATACAATTTTAGCAAAAAGGCAGTACAGGAATCAAAACTTGCTTATTTAATATACGGTCATTTTGGAAATTCCCATATGCATTTAAATATTCTTCCAAAGAATGAAAAAGAATACCTAGAAGGAAAAATTATTTATGATTCTATATGTAAAAAAGCAGTAGAATTAGGGGGAACAATTTCTGCCGAGCATGGTATTGGAAAATTAAAAACCGATTATTTTTTAGAAATGTATGGGAAAGAAACTATCAAGAAAATGGTAGAATTAAAAAATATTCTGGATCCTAACATGATTTTAGGTCCAGGAAATATATTCAAGACAAATATTATTTAATATTTAAGGTAAGATACCATTTCACATAAGTTCATCAATAGCTTTAACCAAATCAGTTTTCGAAAATGGTTTAATGAGAAACTTATCAGCTCCCGCATCAAAGAAATTTTTGATCTTATCATCTAAATACTCGCTTGATAGAATAAGAACAGGTGTGTTTGCCAACTCTTTTATCTGCCTGCAGAAATTTATCCCTTCCTGCCAAAAATTCTGTTCTATATCAAATATTACCAATTCATAATTATCCAAATGAACCATTGCAGGGTCAAAACTACTATAACTGACCGATTTAATATTGTGTCTAGTTTTTAAGAATGCATTCAGCAAATCATACGTTTCTCTTGAAGAATCCAGCATTAATATTTTTTTTCGATTTTCCTTTTCCGGGGATATTATTTCATCGCTTTTTGAAAGGCTTTTGGCCAGAGGGAGAGTAAATGTAAAAGTAGAACCTACTCCTTTTATCGAATCCACCAGGAGTGAACCGCCCATTTTTTCAATATATCTTTTCGCAAGTGCAAGACCGAGACCGTTTCCCTCATAACTTCTTCCAATATCAAGGTCCTCCTGACTAAAAGGTCTAAACAAATGATCCAGATACTCCGCAGAGATTCCAACTCCAGTATCTTTTATTTTGCAGACTGCTAATTCCCTATCTTCAAGGATATTAACCTCAACCTCAATGAACCCCTGCTTTGTAAACTTTACTGCATTATTTAAAAGAATATTTACAGCATTTTCTATTGACTGAATATCAGCCGCAACATAGACGGGGGTTGACATAAGATGGGTCTTAATAGTCAATTTTTTTTCAAGAGCATGTTCATTAATCATTGAGATGCTGTTTTCCAAAATAGTAGAAAGATCCACAGATTCAACATTTATCTTATAAATGCCAGCTTCTATCTGAGCAAATTCAAGCATTTGAGTAATACTTTTAAATAGCCTTTCACTTCCACTATAGAGATTATCCAGATAAATCCTGTCTTCCACATTTATTCTATCGCGCATACTTTCTTTTATTATAGAAGAATAGCCAAGGACAATATTTAAAGGAGTACGTAATTCATGTGAAAGCACATTAAGAAATGTATTCTTTAGCCTTTCCGCTTCCTTGTTTCCTTCACGTGCTTTCCGGATTTCAGCTTCAGTTAAAATTATTTCTGTTTGATCCTCATGGAGAAAAACGATCAAAATTTCCCCGTCTAATTCCAGAGGAAAGACTTTCGTCCGGAGATAAGGAATTATAAAAGCTTTACTTTTTAGTAGAGAATCACTAAAATTATTAATATAGAGTTCAGATTTATTTTTAAGAACCTCATTAATTTTTGAATATATATTTATTTTTTTTAATCCCGGATCATCAAATAGATTGTATTCTTTAAGTTCATCGATACTATAGCCCCAAACAGAGACAAAAGATTTATTAACATAAATAACTGAACCTTCCTGTGTAATAACCTGTATTGGGAATGGGATGGAATCATATAGAGGAGAGAAATATTTTAATAACTTGTTTTTCATAAATTATAATATCGGCAGATAGAACTGAATAGATGTTCCTTGTTTTATATCCAAAAGTTTAATCTCACCCTTATGCCTATCAATAATACTTTTACACAGGAATAATCCATAACCTGTTTTATTCTGAGTAGGGAGATCAAATAAATTCTGATAAATTTCCTTCGGGATGCCAGGACCATTGTCTTCTATTTTCACAAAGACCTTATTTTCTTTAGAAAAAGTATTTACTTTTATGGAAGCATCGTTACGGGCTTCAGCAGAATTAGAAAAAATATGCACAATGAGGTTTTGAATTTGTTCAGAATCATAGACGCAAAGAGGAATATTATTAAATTCAGTCTGAAAAGTAATTTTATTAAACTTTTTCATGTGGGAGATATATTTAATAACAGATTGAATAGTTTGATTCAGATCCCCGCTATCTTTATTCAGATACATAATGGAAGTTTCAAGCAGGACCTGAGCATATTTTTGAATATTCCTTATGCTATCTACAGCGACCTTCGATTTCAATTTCAGTCTATCGAAAAATATTGAATCAGTACTTTTGAACTTATCCTCAAAATCTTTTTGAGATTTTTCGATATTTCTCGTCAGACTTTCAATTTCCAAAAGAGCCAAATGAACAAGTCCCTGCAGTGACAGCCCGATTTCAGAGTCAATACTGGATTTTAAAGCTTTTCTCTCTGCCTTTATCAGAAGAGAATTTGCTTCTTGGAGTGCATTATAAGCTTTTACCTGACCATTGTACAACTGTGCATTTCTAATGGCAGTAGCTGCCTGTCCGGCAAGAATTTCAAAAGTATCGGTTAATTCTTTAATTTTAATTTTGTGCAGGTACTTACTATCAACATAAATAACGCCAATCTTTTTTTCTTCTGTAATAAGAGGCGAACACAAAATGGTTTGTAGTTCAAGCCTTAGTATACTTTTACTGGGATCATGGTTAGTATCACTTAGGGCACCTTCAATAAATTTTGACTGACCAGTATTAAACACATCCTCGACCACTGTAGTACTAACATTAAACGAGTCTTCTTTGAGGAAATTATTCTGAGAATCAATGCCTAATTTATATTCAAGTTGGCCTTCTGAATTCTTTAATACAACAAAGCCGCGGTCAGAGCCAGTAAGTTTAATGGCATATTTTAAAACAAGTTCAAGTACATCTTCAAGGATTAGAGAGCTATTTATACTGTTAACAATATTTAATATTATTTCCAGATTTTTTGCTTTTTCATCCGAACTAGTAATTTCGGAAATTTCTTTTTGGATTGTATCTTTTTTCAGGTCAGAAAATTTCATAGAATTAAATAAAATATTGAAGATATTTTAATATAGGCTTTTAATGCAATATAATAAACGGTTTAATGAAAATAAAAGCTAAATCAGTAGAGTTTTCCTATTTAAGCTGAAAAATTTCTTCTTTCAGTTTCCTTATCATACCAGAGGAATTAATATTGCGGAAGTACTCAAGAGAAGATTTGAAAACTTCGCGGGCTTTGTTTTTTTGATTCATAACAACATATAATTTCCCCAACTCATATAACGTTTCAGCTTTATTTAAGCCATTAGATAACTCCTGGTTTATCCTCAGGCTAGTCAGAAGGAAAGATTCTGAGAGTTTGTAATTATTAAGACTTCTTTCAATAATACCCTTAATTTTATAAATATCGGCCATAGATAACCTGTCATTTAGCTTATCACAGAACTCCATAGCCTTGTCTGCAAATGCAGAAGCAAGATGATAATCTTTTAATTGAGAAAAAATGAAAGCTTTACTTAAATAAGTAATTCCAAGTTTAGAGAAAGCACCAAGTTCAATTGAAAGAGCTATACTTTTATCAAATTCAGAGAATGCAGCATCATATTCACCTTTCTGAGTAAATACCATACCAATGTTATGCCTCAGGTCTGCAATTCGATTAAGATCATGTGTTTGTTCAAATATTATTAAAGCGCGGTGAAAACAAGTATATGCTTCATCAAAATTCCCCTGTATATTATTCAAAATACCTAAATTAACTTCAAGTATTCCAAACAAAGCCTTGTCTTTAGCAGGATTGAGTAAAGAGAGACTAACTTCAAAATGAGACTTTGCCTTTTTAATATTCCCTCTTTCACCATAGATAGTTCCCAGGAAATTTTCGCAGAAAGCAATTCCCTTATTATCTTTTTGCAGCTTAAATGCATTCTTTGCTTTTTTAACAAGAGCAAGACTTTCCTTCCAATAGGCTTGCTTTTCATAAATATCGGCAAGTGCGAGATAGCAGTTAATTTTAATATTGGATAACTTACTTTCATTTCCGGTAGTATTAACAATGGAGTTAAAAATGTTAACAGCAGAGTCATATTCGCCGCTGTTTTTAATATTTTCTCCAAGAGTTAAGAAAAATTGAACTTGCTTAAGATGGGAAAGTTTATTTTGCGCATAAGTAATTAAAAGGTCGATTTGGGCCCGTGAAATTTTTGCCCTGGAATCGACCTCTTTATTTTGTCTAGTAACATCAAGAGAGGATACTAACCACTCTTCACCAGTTACAGATAAGATCTTTCTGATTTCATTGATTTCATCCGTACTGAAATATGGAACTAATATCTTCTCAATTTTCTGCAAAATAAATACAACATATTAAGTGAATGAATTATGCTGTACCGCTTTTAGATTAGCGGGTACCAGTGCTAGTCTAAAGTCGACCATCCATACATGGAGAAGTGACTTAATTGAGCACCAATAACCACAAGCAAACCTTGTGCGATATTAGCATTTACATAAGTAAATTTTGCCGGAACAATTGTAGAGCCATCTAAATAGGAAAAGGCCAATTTAGAAACGTCTACACCAGCAAGATTTACGCCGGTAAAAGTAAGATCCAAACTTAGATTTTTCTGAAAACTTTGCGGGCTTGGCGAAAAGCTTATGCTCGCGTTATCAGTATTCACAGTATAGGAAATTACCTTAGTACCGGAAAAAGCACCTTGAGGAATCGATAATTTGGCAGTAACTATGGCCCATTGTCCATTACTTTTGTACACCTGGGTCAAGTTGATCGTACCGCCCTTGCTTCCTTCAATAGATTTAGAAGCGGTATATGAATTCTCAACTGCTAAAGTAGCAGCGGTGTTGATTTTTATCCATTCTCTTTTAGCCTGCGTTTGCTGTGATGGAGGACCCACAATGGAATTCTCCTTCGAGCAACCTGCCAGAATAAAAGCGGCCAGGATGGGCACTACTAGGTAGTACTTCATAGAACACCTCTCAAATAATTAAATTGAAAATAGAATTATTTTCCCCCAAGAAATCTCTTAGGGGACACTAAATTGACAAGGTTCATGCCATACTACCAAAATCAATAAATCAATCGTATTTTAGAATTAGAACATTAGCTTAAGTAATTATTACCTAATTGGACACGTAAAAAAGAGAAAATTGTAAAGTTTTATTACAATTTACTTTCCCTTTGTTTTAACAGAATATCTAATTTAGGCCTTGAAATTCCAAGTTGTTTAGCAGTTTTTGATTTATTTCCATTCATTTTCTTCATTATTTCAAGTGCATATAGTTTATCCATTTGTTTTAAATCAACATTTTCATATTCAAATTTCAATTTGACATATTGAGGAGGAATAACTTCATCTGTTCTTATTTGAAGGGGACGCTCATAGAGATATGAAAAATGATTTAATCCGAGGACATTTTCTTCGCTTAAAAGAATCGCTCTTTCAAAAGAATTACGAAATTCCCGAACATTTCCCGGCCATGGGTATTTAAGAATAAAGTCCTTAAGTTCCGGAGCCATTTTAGTTATATTTTTATTAAATATTTTATTGAAATGAGCAATAAAAAAATCAGCCAGAATCAACACATCATCTCCCCGATCCCTTAAAGGAGGTAATTCGATCGTAACCGTATTTAATCGATGGAACAGATCTCTACGAAAGAGATTATTTTCCAGCTGCATTTTCAGATCCTTATTAGTCGCAGATATAATACGAGCTGAAATTGTGATATCTTTTACTCCACCCAACCGCCTGATTATCTTTTTGTCAATTGTTCTTAAAAGTTTAGATTGGATAGTTATACTTAAATCGCCAATCTCATCAAGAAATAGTGTCCCTTTATCAGCGAGTTCGAAAAGACCTTGTTTTTGATTCTTTGCACTTGTAAAAGCCCCCGGTTCATAGCCAAAAAGTTCAGATTCCAGAAGCGCTTCCGGAATTGATGTACAGATAATATCCACAAATGGAGAATCTTCCCCAAACGCATATTTATGAATTGCTTTTGCCAGAAGACCTTTACCGGTACCTGTTTCCCCCAATATCAGGACATTAATATCTTTCTTATCCGCAATTTTTCTTGACAATTCCAATATTTTAAGAATTTCTCTGGAATTACCTAATATGGCATCAAGATTAGTATTGTCTGCAGTTTCAAGAACAGAATTTTTGTCCGTCAAAAATGAGTTATTAAGAATAATTTCCTGAAGGTAGGCTATCATTTTAAAGTATTCATAAGGAAAGACAAAGATATCAGAGTACCCCCATTTGGTAATAGTACTGGCTAAAAGGGCATCATTTTCTTTAAGAATAAAAATAATTTTATTTTTAATTTCATCTCTTTTTTCAACTAAAATTTTATAAATCCCCGCATCAATATTTTCGTTCTGGATAATAATAATCTCATCCTGCTTTACTTTAAAGGAATCAGGAAATTTATATTTAATTGAATAGTTTTCCAGATTAATTTGGTCAATAGCAGAAACAATAGAAGACGAATCTTCAGAAGTATATACAGATATGTCAATATTCAATTTTTTCATTAGTAATTTTTCTGCATATTTAATAGATTTTGGTAAACTTCTTTCCTTTCGGAACTCTCCATTATGAAAGATCTAATATTTTCATTATTAATATTATTAAAAATAAAATTCATAACAGATATTGCAAAAGAATTAAATTCCTCAGACTTTGAATAATTTCCCCTTTCATAATAAATTTCGGCTAATTTGAAAAGCACCTTCCATGATAATTCAGTTATACTTGACTCATTAATATATTTGAAAGCTTCAAGTAAATAATCGATTGGATTACCGAAAGAATTTTTATTTATTGATAAAATTGCCAGCATATAATTTTTTTCGGCATAGTACAATTTATTCTCAGAACATAATGCTGAAAAAGAATCATCTTTTAATTCCAAAGCAGCTTCATCGTAATAATCCAGCTTTATCAAGTGTTTTATCAATTGAGCTGAAGCAAAGAAATAGTTAATTTTGTCATCCAATTCCCTGTATTGGTTTTTAATAATTCGATAAGATTTCACCTGATCCTCAAGATTTCCGTTGGGAATTGAACATAGCAACTTTAAAAAATTAAAATTTATTCTGTTTTTATCAACAGTTTTTTCATCCTTTATCTTTTCTTTCATATCCTCTATAACAATATTCAAGTTCTGAAGATCGCCGATTATAAAAGATAATTTACCGAGCAAGAAAAGGGATTCTAATTCCGCATTTAAATTCTTTAGATTATTAAAGATTTTTATGGAATTTTCAACCACCTCGATTGATTTTTCATATTCGCATGTTAGCAAATAAATCTCACCGAGATTGTACTTGACTAATCCCTGTCCACTGCTATTACCGAGGCTAACAAAGATAGAAAGTGCACGATTATAATAGTCAATTGATTTTTCAAAGTTCAGGTTTTCAAAGAAATAAACGCCATAATTCAACAAAAGTTTTGCTTCAAGATCCAAATTGCCTATTGAGGAACTTATATCCAGAGATTTATTCCAATAGTTTTCAGCTTTGTTATATTCCCCTTTCATATTATAAACATTGCCAATATTCTTTTCCATTTGAGCAACTTTAAAATTGAGCCCCTTATTATTATAATAATTCTCTGCCAGTTCAAAATTATTCAAAGCATTGCCAAGGTTATTTTCTTTGAATATCGAGATCATCCCGAGGAGACTGTAACATTTCCCTTTTCCAGGTTCATCCGTCCTATTATCATTAATAACCCTCATACATATTTTAGCTGCTTCATCGTAATTATTTAGCTCATATTCTGCATTTGCCACTTCAGCAAGAAGTTTAAGCTGTTTTGCCTTATCATCTATTTTAATAATTAATTGATTGAGAAGATTTTTGCCTTCTTCAATATTGCCCGAGCCGATAAGGCAGCTGCCTTTTAATATTAATAGTTCGTTTATTTTACCGACATTATTTTCCTGATCCAAGAGTTCATTTATTAATATATCCGCATTTCCAAATTCACTCAAATTATATAACACATATACCAAATCAGATTTTATATCGGACTTATTATCATACCCAAGTGGAAGGTTAAGATACTTCATGAGAATTATCTTTTTATAACTATAGGCTGAGATTTTTTCAGCTGCTACCAGTTCTTCTTTAATGACCTCATAACTCTTTTTAAACTCTCCCGCTAATTCATACTGCCGTGCAAGTTCTACCCGGTTGAAATTATTAATATTGTGCTTTATTTTCTGTGCGGTTTTATAATGTAATTCCTTTTTATTTGTGACTTTGGTATAAACATAATTTTTTAACCCCTCAGATGTAAAATTCAGAATATTCCTTATGTGGACAGGAAGGATAATATTTTTCTGAAGAAGAGAGGAAACAACAATTTCCATTTCCTGAGATGACAAATCCGATAGAATAGCCGCAGTTTCCTGATCAATTGCAATTTCAAATAAGGATATAAGTTCTGTTACCAATAATTCCCGGCTGGAAAGAGATGAAATCCGAAACTTATAGATATCCTCCTGTGAGCTTTGAAGTAATTTGCCTGTTTTTTCATCTGCGGATATTTTTATTTCATCGGATTGATAATCCAGAATACCAAGCAATAGAATATCCTTAAGAAATCCTATAATGTTACCGGGGAGCAGGTCGGCATAAGAAAGGATAATCTTTTTAACATCATCACGAGGGAATTTTTTGAAATAGCCTTTTTCCAAGAATTCATTAAGATCGGATTCCGTAAATGGAGTTAAACTTATTTCGTGAAGTTCAGAAATACCATCAGAAAGGGCAGTCATATCCGAATTTTCAGTAAGAATAAATTTTCTTTTATTAACCTGAAGAATGGGAATAATATTTTTTAATACATCGTGGGTAAGTTCATCGATATCGTTAAAATTATCAAATAATATAAAGAAACTGCAATCGCGTGATATTTTAGAAAAAAGAGCCTTAATCTGCTCGATAATATCTGCGGGAGGATTAGATATTATTTCTTTGAATTTATCTTTTAAATCGTTGGAGATGGAATGGAATATTACATCATTAAATAGAACTTTAAGGAGGAATTCCTTAATAAAGTCGAGGCTTGATTTGGCTTTGTTATAGTTAATTAAGACAGCTTCATCAAATTCATTATAGATTTTATTAAGCAGAAATGATTTTCCAGCGCCATCGGATCCTTTAACAGCATATAATTCGCTGCTTGTTTTATTATTCAAATAATTTATTAGAACCGAATATGCTTCTGTCCTATCGATAAATATGTTAGCCGGAGCCCAGTTTTTAGAATTGCTCTTCAGTAATGCCGGATCTATTTCATAAAGAATCTGACTTGAATTCAGGTACCGGTCTGATGGATCTTTAGAAAGGAGTTTCTTTATTATATGAATAATTTTGCTTGAGTAACCTGAATCAGGGAACTCATATCCTTGCTCAAGATGGGCCTTATAGATCCCGATTTCAGTATACTGATCAAAAGGGAATTTATTATAAATCACCCTATAAAGGAGCATGCCGAAGGAATAAAGATCCACCCTGTGGTCATACGCTTCCCTTTTGAGAAGTTCCGGGGCAATATATTCAGCAGTCCCGAATATATTCTTTTCAGTCAGTCCATAAATTTGCCTGGCTAGACCGAAATCAATTAATTTAATCTGCGGTTTACCATTTGAGTAAGCAATTAAAATATTTTCAGGTTTAAGATCATAGTAAATAAAATTAGACTGATGCAAATAGAAAAGGACGGCAGAAAGCTGGATAATGATCTCAGTCAGATCCTCTTCAGAATATTTAGATATTGATAAAAGATCTTTCCCAGGGAAATATTCCAAAGTAAAAAACTTAGACCCGGTGGGGATGTTTTCATAGCTGCTTCCGAGTACTGTTCCCCTATCTATGGCTTTAACGATATTGGGATGCTCTAAATTTTTAAGATTAAGGAATTCATTTCTAAAGGAAGAGAGGTCTTCGGCATCATTAGAGTTAGTTAAGACTTTTAATGCAATTTTTTGGTTAAAGTTTTCCCTATCGGAGCATAGAAATACGCTACTCCTACCTTCCCCTATTTTTTCAATTATTTCATATCTGCCATTTATCATTTCTTAAGCCTTGGATTAAAAACAATCTTAATCCTATTTCCCAAACTATTTGTCATAAACAAAGTAAAAAAGAGGGCGAGACCCGGAAAGAGAATCATCCACCAGGCGTGAGTGATATAGCTTTGTCCCGATTCAATCATACTCCCCCAAGAGGGATAAATTCCACCGGTACCAAGACCAAGGTAACTTAATGCAGACTCAGCAAGAATAACATTCCCGAACTGGAAAATAAGATTAACAATAACGGGAACTAAAATAACAGGCATCATCTCTAAAAAAATAAGATTAAAATTACCAACCCCCAGTAGTTTGGCTGTTAAAAAATAATCTTTCTCTTTTAATGTAATAATCTCACCTCTTACAATTTTAAATAAGCTCATCCATCCAGAAAAGCCCAGAACTATTATAATAGAAATAATAGAATTTCCGAAAAGAGCAATAATTAATATTATGAGGAAAATCATTGGAAAAGATAAAAACATTTCAGAGATACGGTTTAGAAAGGAATCTACAAAACCTCCGGTAAACCCGGCAAAAAATCCAAGAAGTAAGCCAAAGATGAAAGTTATCAGAACGGAAAAAATACCAACAGTAATGGATATTCTTGCACCATAGATAAGTCGGGAAAATATATCCCTTCCGAATTCATCCGTACCCAGCAGGAAATGTTTTCTTGAAATTTCAAACTGTCCTTCCGGGTGGAACGCACGAGAAATGGAAAGGGAATGCGATTGTCCTTTCTGATAATAAGTGATCAGAGAATCTACTTTTATGCTGTCAGCAAAAATGACATGTTCATCGAAAGAATTCTTAACAACCATTTGTTTCAAAGTAAAGTATGCCCCTGATTCATCCCTGTTTTTTAAAGAATAGATTTCATTGACCGAAGAAAACGGCGGAAGAAGTTTAGTAATACTAATATTCTTTTGAAATTCAGGATTTGACGTTGCAATTAATGGAGCAAAAATATAAATGATCAGGAGAAAAATTATGGTTATTGAAGTAAAAGATATACCAGATAGAAGGAAGCGGAAACTGTTTCTTTTAATAATAATAACTGCGGGGATCAAAATGATTAATAATGCAGATAAAAAATAATCGAAGAGACCGAAGCTGATTTGTCCCACAGCGACAGAATAATCCGTAAAAAATAATTTTATAAAGTAGAAGAGGAGAAGGAAAGAATAGCACACAATTTTCCATCTGAATACAAGAATGAGAAGAAGGATAGACAGAAGGAATAGGCGATTTGTAATCAGTTTCTTCAATTAAGTATTCCTGAGACTAATCTTTTATCAAGTTTCGCCTTCAGCAAGTCAGCCAGAAAATTACTAATAATAATTAATATGCCTGAAATAAAAGTACAACCGATTACAAGAGGATAATCACAAGAAAGGATTGCATTAACAGTAAGCCTGCCCATACCGGGGAGCCCAAATATAACTTCAGTGATAAGTGCGCCGCTGAAAAGGACACCCAATTCAACTCCGGCAATAGAAATTAATGGGCTAACGGCTCCGGGAATAACATGTTTCTTTGTAATTTCTTTTTTTGAAAGACCATAAGCATATAAATTAAGAACAAATGGTTTATTAAAAACATCATCAAGATTATCCCTTAAATATTTATAGAAGACAGCAATACCGCCGAGTGAAAGAGTAATAACCGGAAGAATTAAATGTAAAACATAGTCTGCAAGCTTTGCCCCGCCGGATAATGATTCGGCATCAGCAGACATGAGTCCGGAAGCAGGAAGGAGTTTCAATTTTTCCGAAAAGATAAGGATCAGAAACACACCGATAACAAAAGAAGGGATTGCATATAAAACAAGGCTTGTCCTGCCCAAAAGTCTGTCAATAAACCCATTCATTTTTTTAATTGATAACAGCGCAAGAAAATAACTAACGGTCAATTGAATAATAAAACTAATGAGTGAAAAAGTGACAGTGAATAAAAGATAATTTTTTATTACTTGGACAACAGGTTTCCTGAAATCATAGGATACGCCAAAATTTCCTGAAAATATATTAGAGATAAACTGAACAAACTGTGTAAAGATGGGTTTATCCAAACCGAAAGACTCTTTTATTTTCTGAGCCAGTGCAGGGCTTAATTCAGGAGAAACAAATTTAAGGGAAGGATCGCCCGGAGAAATTCTCAGGAGGATAAAGATGAAGCAAACCATTAAAAAAAGGACCAACAGGGAGGAGAATAATCTTTTTAATACAAGGAGAAGTATTCTTCTTTGCTGCATAGATTTAATTCTTTACCGACCATTTCCAGCAATTATGGACTGAGCCGAGGGGAGTAATTTTAATATTTTCGAGCCTGTCATTATATGCAACAATATTGTCAATCCAGTAAAGAAAAGTTACAGGTTCATCCTTATAAAGAATTTCCTGAAGTTTCTTATAAAAGGTGTTCTTATAATTACCAGCTTTTGACTTGTCTATTTTTTCAAGAAGCTCATCCACCTCAGTATTTTTATATCCAGACAAATTAAATGGTGCCAGTGTGAGATCAGAGAACCAATAAGGCTTAAGATCCATTATAATGGGTACCGACCAGCCGGCAAGCCATGCATTAAGTTTATGCGTGAACATTTTTTCTGCAAGCACACCCGGTTCAAGAGGTTCTGTTTTCACATCTATCCCGATTGCCTTCAGATTATTTTTAATAACAGTTGCGGCAAATTCCCTGCGGGGATTTCCCCCGGCATAATTTAATGTAAACGAGAACTGTACTCCATTTTTTTCAATAATGCCATCCTGGTTCAAATCCTTCCAACCTTCCGCAGCTAACAATTCCTTAGCTTTTTCCGGATTATATTCGATGGGTTTGAGATCATGATTATAAAAATCCCTGAAGATTGGGGCAACGGGTCCAACTGCGAGGTCCCCGTGATTTCCAAGATATTCAGAAAGAATTTCTTCCCTGTTAATTGCACAAGTTGAAGCATATCTAACTTTTGGATTACTGAATAAAACATTTGAATTATTCCATCCTGCATAATCATATTCTCTCCCTTTAACATAAGCGATCTTTATATTATTCAAAGCCTTTAGATCATTAACCTGATCAGGTTTTACATTTTCCATAAAATCTATCTCGCCATTCTTAAGCTGAGTAATACGGGAATTATAGTCAGGGACAACTTTGAATATCAATTCTTTAACTTTGCCCGGTTTATAAAGAAAGGATTTTTCATCTGCTTTCAATACAATTGACTGGGTAGGATTCCATTTATAGAGATAGAAAGGACCGCAAGTAACAGAATCATTTCCCTTTTCGAGCTGGGCAAGTTTTTTCCGATCGAAATTTGAAAAGACATGCTTTGGCAGGATAGGAGGAGCGATATCAAAAAGACCCGGATTACTATGGGGTTTGAAATGAATTTTTAAAGTGAACTGATTATCTGATTCAAATGATTTTTTAAGATCAATATGCTGATTCTCTTCAAGATAGAATTTGTTAAAGGTACCAAAGAAGCGGCTCTGGACATCCGGATCAGAATAGACATCAAAAGAGAAGATAACATCCTCTGCCGTTAATTTATGTCCATCCCGCCAATATATATCATCCCTAAGATTAACAGTGATTGTTGTAGAATCGTCATTCCAAATCCAATTTTTTGCAGCCATCGGGGAAGTTTTGACATTGCCAACCGAATCACTCCATTCATTCTGAACAAGGCTGAGATATAGGAGTTCAGTAATATTGACTTCCTGGAAAGAGAAAGCGAAAAGAGGATTTAATGATCCGGCATCCGCAGGGATAGCAACAACAATTCTATCGTTTTTTTCAGGTTTATTACTTACGCAAGAAGGAAAAATAATTGCTAAGATTAAAACAACATATAGGGATATATTTTTCATTTGAAGCTTTTATGTTTATTTAAAATTCCAATAGGTAAGGGAGTTAAAAATTTTCCTATCAATAAGCTTAAAGAAAGTGACTCCCCGAAATTCCAAAGGTTTACCTGCCGGACAAGTGAGATAATTTTCCTTTGGCGTACACTGGATTATCCATCTAATAATAACCATTTCCCCTTCGGCATAGGACCATTCGGGTTTATATTTAATATCGGTAAAGGAATTCAGAAAATTTGTTATTGAATGCGCAATTTCAGTCCTGCCCTTCAGCAGAGTATCCCCTTTGATGGAAAGAACTTCGGCATTCTCCGTAAATGCATCGACAGCTTTGACCGGATCTCTCTTATTAAAAGCAATATTTAAAAAGGAGACCACAACTTTTTTATTTGCATCGGTCTCCTTAATAAGCTGCGGATTTTGTTTCATGCAGCCGGAGAGAAATAAAACCGTGAAAATAAGAAACAGAATATTTTTCATAACACTCAATATAAATTGTTAAAAATCATTATCAAGTTCAGAAAGAAGATCGATAACATTAAGCGGTTTGGTCGTCATCAACAAATGACCCTCTTCATTAACCGGCCATTGATCAGAGGGGCGATCCGCATAGAGTTCAACGCCATTGCCGTCTGGGTCCTTGAGATAAATTGATTCAGTGAGACCATGATCAGAAGCGCCTTCAATCTTATAATTAACTTCAAACAGACGTTTTAATATTCTAGCCAATTCTTTTCTGTTAGGATAAAGAAGAGCAAAGTGATAAAGACCCGTACTGCCTTCCGGGGGAGGTTCGGCACTTTTGCCAGCCCAGGTATTAAGACCGATATGATGATGGTAGCCGCCGGCGGATAAAAACACGACCTGGTTAGCATAATTAGAGGTTATCTCAAAACCCAGCAGACCCCTATAAAATTTAAGTGATCTTTCAAGGTCGGCGACAGTTAAATGCACGTGACCGATTTTAACCTCAGGATGAATTCTGATATCCACAAAAACCTTAAATAATATTTTAGAAAAATTATTAACAAATTTATAAAAGTATTGAATAAAAAGCGGGATAAATGGCTTTGAAAGTGAAATGAATTTTTAGTAATTTTACCCCGCATCCATAGCTCAGTTGGTAGAGCATCTGACTCTTAATCAGCAGGTCACNNGAGCCCGGTTGGGTGCACAAGAATCCTCATTTTCAAATGAATATGGGGGTTTTTTGTTTTTACAAAACGGATTGAGAATTAAAGTTCATTTATTGTGTTGTCATATTTTTTCCAATCAATATCAAGCAGTGATGCCATTATTTTCTCTATGCCTGCTGCCAACAAGTGTTCTTTATCGGTCGCCTTGATGTTTTTGTGTGCGCAAAGTTTCTGCACTATCGCCTCATGCAGAAATACCAACCAGTTAAAATCATCATTGCCTGTTTCCGACACTCTTATTTGAATTGTCCCATATTCATCAACCCAATAATTCCCACAGGCTCCATAAATTTGAGTTACATGGGGCAATGTTTCCATGATTATCTTCATAGTTTATTCCCGTTTTTATTTTGTACTCTCTAAAAACATTTAACCCAGAGCTTCTTCGGAAGCTTCAAAGGTTCTTTCAAATTAACTCTATCAAGAATTTTCATTATGAATAATGAGATATCCGTATCTGCAATACATAAAGCATCAGGAACCTCTTTAGTTGAAATCTCTATTTGAATTCTAGGGCTAGTAAATTTATATAGAAACTCTTTTTCTTCGTTAACAGATTCAGTATTCAAGTTGCCGTGTTTCATTATAAATTTAATTTTGGGCGTAAGCACTGTTAATTCTTCTGATCTCATAATGTCGGTGAGTGCAACATTCAGATTAAGCATGATCATTCCTTTTATTATTAGTCAATATAAGAAAAATTAGCCAGACATTTTCAGCCTGACTAATTTATTGGTTTAATATCAGACCTTTATTCTAATTACTACTTTTCCTTTTGGGTGACCTTCGGCTAAATATTTAAATGCTTCGGTGGTTTGATTTAAGGAATATATTTTATCAACCTGCGGTTTTAATTTGCCGGCGTTTACAAGATCAGTTAAGTGATTCAATTTTTTGGTATTGGTATTAGTCATTTGCCC
>PLLW01000074.1:0-235 GCA_003141435.1 Ignavibacteriales bacterium | reverse complement strand
CCTGCGCCTCCATGAATCAGAATTTTTTGACCTGATTTCAGCTGAATATGTCCATCCAGGGCTTGCAAGGCGCTGGCACCGGCAAGGGGAAGTGAAGCAGCTTCGGCAAATGTAATTTGTTTTGGCTGAAGAGCTGTATTCCCTGCATTAGCAGCTACGAACTGCGCGAATGAGCCCGAGCCTCCGTTCAGAACAAGTGCCTGTCCATAAACCTTATCCCCTATTTTAAAACCGG
>PLLW01000053.1 GCA_003141435.1 Ignavibacteriales bacterium | reverse complement strand
GCTCCACAGTTAACAATTATAAATGGTTTGTTTTTCCTTCGGCTTTTATAGTGCAATGCCCTCGCAACTAATTCCTTCCCTGTGCCGCTGTTGCCCGTAATAAGCACTGTGCTGTCTGTTTCAGCTACGGTATGTATCATATCGTATATTTTCTTAATAGCCGGGCTTTTACCTACTATATTCTCAAAATCATAACTTCGTTGGATTTCCTTCTTTAGTATACGGTTTTCGAGTAAAAGCTCTTTAATTTCGAACATTCTTTTGATCTTAATAAGCAGCTCATCAAATTCAATTGGCTTTAGAATATAATCACTGGCACCTGCCCTCAAAGCAGAAATAGCTGTATCAAGAGAACCGAATGCTGTTATAATAATAATAGATGTATGGATATCCAATTTTTTAATTTCTTCCAATAATTCAATCCCCCTCATTTGGGGCATTTCAAGATCAGTTACAACTATATCATATTTACCTTCAAGTAGTTTACTTTGTGCTACCCTTCCGTTTTCTGCTTCGTCTACTTCGTAACCCTCTTTTCTAAGAATGAAAGAAAGTGATTCCCTGATTATTTCTTCATCATCAACGACTAATATTTTTCCTGACATTTTTTCCTCTTAAGGCTGAATTGGTAATAGTATTTTAAATGTTGTCCCCTCACCGATAGAACTTTCTACAATAATATCCCCTTGAAAACTTTTTATAATTCCATAACTTACCCAAAGACCTAACCCGGTACCTTTGCCTTCTTTTTTTGTTGTATAGAAAGGTTCAAATACCTTGCCTGTATTTTCTTCTGAAATCCCGACTCCATCATCTTCAAAAATAATAATAACATTCTCATCACTAATATCCGTTTTGGCAGAAATTGAACAATCGCGTTTTGGGGGATCATGTTCTACAATAGCATCCACTGCGTTTAATAGAATATTTACAAAAACCTGCTGTACCTGGTCTGCTACAAGAGGGAGAAGAGGTACCCTTTCGTTTAGCGACACTTTAAAATCAATATTCTTTGCTTTTGTGCCTACCTTAATAATTTCGACTGCCTCACTAACAATCTGATTTATATTCGTAAGCTGCAATTCATAATTAGATGGTCTTGAGAAATCGACCAAATCCCTTATAATTTTAGAAATTCTGGTTACTTGGTTCTTAACAAGTTCAAGTTTCTCTTTTACGAATTGATCATCAGTAGAACGCTGAACAACTTGCACTAATGCGGAAATGGATGCAAGCGGGTTACCTACTTCGTGTGCTACTCCGGCAGCAAGCGTACCAATACTTTCCATTTTCTGTGTATTGATAAGCTGTCTTTCCATTATTCTTTTTTCTGTTAGATCCCTGTGTATACCGAAGAATGCTGATATATTTCCCTCCTGATCTACAATTGGGGAAACTAGAACCTGCGTAAAGAAAGGTTCGCCTCCTTTTTTCCTGTTCTCAACTTCACCTACCCATGCCCTACCCGCATTAATAGTATTCCACATTCTTGCCCAGAATTTTCTGGAATGTTTGCCACTGCCAAAAACGCTTGGGTTCTTTCCAATAAGTTCCTCCTTGCTATAGCCGCTCACCTTTATGAAAGCAGGATTTGCATAAACCATATTTCCATTAACATCAGTGATTTGCAAAGGGTTAACGGTGTTTTCCGCAACATTGTAAAACCGTAAAAGATCAAGTTCTTTTTTCCTTTGTTCCGTGATATCCCTGACCAGTACAAAATAATTATAGGGCTTATTTTCTCCCATGCATTTTGTCGGGATTATAGAAATATTTATATCAAGCAATTGATCATTCAGCTGAATTACTGAAAATGTACTTCCATTCCGATTTTGTATTACGCAATCAGTATAAATCAGTCTGAATTTTTCTTTATATGAGCCTTCCAGCAAGTCTATGAAGTTTCTACCAATCAATGATTCATTATCGGATTTGAGAGCTTTAAAAGCAGACATGTTTAATTTAACAATCTCCCCATCTGCTGATAATATAAAACACATATCATCAAAACTTTCGAATAGGTCAAAACCGAATATATAATTATTATTCATACAATCTGATACAAAATCCTAAAGAGTTCTATGTAAAAATACGCAAATAAAACCTCTCAATATTGAGAAAATTTTGTAAATTAAAAAGGGATATATATTATTTCCATCATTTAATTTTGAGAATTATATGTATATAAATCTGGTTCAGTTCAACCCCATTTGGGAAAACAAGGAAGCTAATAAAGAAAAACTGCTAAAATTGATTCCCACCAATCTTATTAAAGAATCAGTGTTAATATTACCTGAAATGACTTTAACAGGATTTACAATGCAATCAAACGTCTTTGCCGAAAAACTTAAAGGTGAAAGCTTTCAGTTCTATTCAAAAATTGCTACGGATCATAATGTACATGTAATAGCCGGTTTGATAGAAAAGGACAATGAATCATTTTATAATACACTCATTCATATCAATCCTTCAGGTAAATTAGTATGCAGCTATAGAAAAATACATCCATTCTCATATTCATCAGAGGATAAGTTTTATACAGGTGGAAACAAAGCCGTCATAACAGAAATCAATGGCTGGACGGTTGGATTATCGATCTGTTACGATCTCAGATTTCCGGAACTGTTCAGACAATATGCCAAACAGAAAGTGGGGCTCATTATTGTAATAGCCAATTGGCCTGATACAAGAATTGCTCAGTGGAAAACTCTTTTAAGCGCTAGGGCTATTGAGAACCAATGCTACGTTGCAGCAGTAAACAGGGTAGGGGATCATCTCAAACTCCATTATAATGGACGCTCATCTATTTATGATCCGATGGGAAATGAAATTGTATCTCTTTCTGATTTAGAAAAAGTTACATCTGCCGACATATCTATAGAAAATGTAATCCAGGTAAGAAGTAAATTTCCCTTTCTCGAAGATATTTCCCTGATATAAGATTCAAAAGCCTGCCGTCATGCAGGCTTTGATCATTACATTATCAACCTAAAGTCTTTTGTCCTTTCTCCCAATTGCATGGAGTCTTTTCTCCGGTCTGAAGCGCATCAAGTACTCTTATTACTTCATGGATATTTCTTCCTACGTCAAGATCATTCGCATTTACCCAGCGTATAATTCCGTCCGGATCGACAATGTATGTAACTCTGTATGCAACTTTTTCATCAGCGCTTAGTATCCCCAATGATTCAGCTAATGATTTAGATGTATCTGCAATCAGAGGGAATTTCAACTTCTTAAGATCAGGATGGTTATTTCTCCATGCAAGATGCACATATTCTGAATCTGTTGAAGCGCCATACAAAATTGTGTTTCTTTCATTGAACCCATCAAAATTATTGTTGAATTCAGCAATTTCGGTTGGACATACAAATGTAAAATCCTTTGGATACCAGAACATTACCATCCACTTCTTTGCTTTTATATGTTCATCAAAGGATATTTCTTTGAATTCCTTACCCATTTCAATTGACATAACGGCTTTTTTCTTAAATTCCGGGAATTGAGATCCGATTGATAGTATTCTGTTCATATTTTAACCTTTTTAATGATAAACTAAATTATTTCTGTGATGAAAAGTATACAATTAAAATTTACTTTTAATGATATAGATTTCGTATATAATTGGAAATATTATATATCTTTGCGAATTGTTTTGATTTGGATTTCTAACTGGAAGAAAAAAGAGATAAATAAAGAAGTAAGGGTAGGATTAGAAAAAATATTTAATAATTCTTAATTAGTTCTCTTAGTCTTTCCTTCTGTACTTTACCAAGGGGATTCATAGGAAACTCGTCCATAAAATAAAATTTCCTCGGAAGTTTATAGGGCGAAATCTTTTGCAATAAAAATTCTTTCAACTCTGCTTCTGGAATATCTAACCCTGCTTCGGTAATTACAGCTATTGATACAATATGTCCCCACTCATCATCTTCTTGTCCAAAAACTGAAACATTCTGAATNNTCCATTCTTGAATCAATGAATAAATACCCTTCTTCATCAATGTATCCGGAATCTCCAGTATAGTAAATTCCATCTCTGAATTTTTCATCTGTCTCTTTGGGATTATTAAAATATCCCTTGGAGCAGGGCTCACTTTTGATTGCAATTTCCCCCAATACTCGAGGCGATAAGAAATCTTTTCTTTCATTTACAATGAATATCTGATTATTACCAAGAGGTTTACCGCCGGACAATTTTTTATTCTTATCTTTTACGCAATCAACAAAAGTAACTAAAGAAGCGGTTTCTGTTGAACCATAAACTTTAGCAATGGGCCATCCTTCTTTAATTGCTTCATTTACAAGAGAATCTTCAATATATCCTCCTCCAAGTAAAACGCACTTTAACTCAACATTGGGTTTAATTCCAAGGTTAATTAATCTTCTTAATTGTGTAGATACAAGAGATAACAATGTTGGATTATGGCTTATTATAGTTTCTGCAAGGTCGCCAGTATTTAAACTTTTAGGAATAATTATGGATGTTCCTGAAAGGAGTGCCCTGGTAATAATAGAAAAACCGCCAATATGATAGAATGGTAAGGAAGCTATCCATTTTTCATTTGTATTGTGGTTTAAAACAGTATTACTATTGGCAAAACTTGCTCTCAGGTTATGAAAGGATAATTGAACCCCCTTGGGATTACCTGAAGTACCGGATGTAAATAGAATTAATGCTGTTTTGTTTTCGCCAAAGTCTATATCCTGAACATTTTCGGTGATGACATCATTTTCTGGAATTTCTGTCTTAACATGTATGTCATAATCAGCATTTATAACGATTGTTTTTGCTCCTTGATAGTTTACCTGTTTATTTATAGAACTGCCCATAAAAACACAGGATGGTTTAAGGAAGGCAACCATATTGTTTATTTCAATATCATTTAACCTGATGTTTATCGGAACAGGAATAGCTCCGGATTTCCACAATGCAAATAATAATATTATAAAATCAAGATTATTTTCCAGTAGTATCGCGGCAATATCCCCTCTGGCAACATTATAATTTCTTTGTAGAAAATAAGCAAGACAGACTGCTTTATCATTAAGTTGTTTAAAAGAAATTTTCCCATCCCCGGTAATTATATAATTTTTTGTTGTGAAGAAACCGGCAGCTTCAGAGAGCCAATCACTCATAATAGTATGCCCGCTGAAAATAGGAGTCCGAATATTGCAGATAACCTTGCGGTTAATTCAAGGGTTTTATTGAGTTCTTTTCCATTATATAAGTACAACATTTTTATTAGCTTGTATGCAATAGGAAAGGTAAGATATGGAAGGAAAACCCAGCCCCTAAAATCAAATCCAAAGAATAATATTAGAGGCATAATAAATGATATAAACAACAGGAAAATAAACTGGTATCTTGCAAATCGTCTGCCGAATTTCACAGCAAGCGTATATTTATTTGCGGCTCTGTCTTCATCTATATCCCGGTAATTATTAACGACAAGAATATTAGTAATTAATGCACCGACAGGGATAGAACATAGAAAAGGGAGATATGTTAAAGTATGCGCCTGAACATAATAGGTCCCGACTGTTCCTACTACTCCAAAGAACATAAACACGAATAAGTCTCCTAATCCGTTATAGGCAAGAGGATAAGGCCCAGCCGTGTAAGCAATGCCGGCTAAAATAGAGGCAATCCCAATCACGAGCACAAAAAATCCCCCGGTATAAACCAGGTAAAGTCCTAATGTAAAGGCAGTTAAAAAAACAATTACTATGCCTGTTTTCATTTCAGCAACGGTAATGAGTTCGTGCACCATTACACGCAGGGGACCTTTTCTTTTTTCATCATCTGCGCCCTTTAAATAATCATAAAGGTCATTAGTAAAATTAGTTCCAATCTGAATAAGTAGTGAGCATATAAGTGCTATAAATGCATAAAGGAGTATGAACTTATTGTCACTAGCAGCTGCGGCAGAACCAACCAGTACGGGAACAATTGCAGCAGGCAAAGTTCTTGGCCTTGAGGCGATGACCCAGCTTCTCATTTTACGTATTTCAGTTTTATTTTCCATTAAGGAAGTTTTGGGAATTTATTAAATTTAGGTTTTCTTTTTTCAAGATAGGCTTTCTTGCCTTCCTGGGCTTCCTCGCTCATATAATATAACAAAGTTGCGTTTCCTGCTAATTCCTGNNACTCCTTCCTTTTCAAGTTCTGAAACCGGAACAACTTTATTCACCAATCCCATATTTAATGCTTCTTGTGCAGAGTATTGTTTGCAAAGGTACCAAATCTCCCTTGCTTTTTTCTGGCCGACTAAACGGGCTAAGTAGCTTGCGCCAAAACCACCGTCAAAACTTCCAACCTTAGGACCGGTTTGTCCGAATATTGCATTGTTGGCGGCAATGGTCAGGTCACAGACAACATGAAGTACATTTCCTCCTCCTATTGCGTACCCAGCAACAAGCGCAATTACAGGTTTAGGTATACTTCGAATTAACTTCTGAAGGTCAAGGACATTTAATCTTGGAATACCATCGCTATCAATATACCCCTTATCTCCTCTTATCCGCTGATCTCCTCCTGAACAGAAAGCATACTTGCCATCCTTCGAGGGACCATACCCGGTTAATAAGATAACGCCGATTGATTGATCTTCCCTGGCGTCTGTAAAAGCTTTATGCATTTCAATGATGGTTTCGGGACGGAAAGCATTCCTCACTTCAGGACGGTTAATAGTAATCTTCGCAATACCGTCCATCTTCTCATAAATAATATCCTTAAACTTTTTAGTCTTGACCCAATTGAATTTCATATGTGTCTTATTCCTTTTAATTTTATAAATAAATTTAATAAAAGAAGTGGAATTACAAACAGTATTAAATTACAAGGAGGAATTTATTTATTTCGTCTATAAATTTTTGGGGTTCTTCGAGATGTGTATTATGGCCTGCGTTCTTTATAATCTTATGTTCGGCATTGGTAAAAAGTTTAATCATTTCAACATTGATGTCTGTATACTTTGAATCCAGCTCACCTGTTATAAGCAAAGTTTTTAATGGAATATCCTTTATAAAGTTATACAAAGGGTTCATTCTACCAGTGCCAGAATATCTTAAAGTATTTACTATTCCTTCCTTATTATTTTCAAGTTTTCTTTCCCTGATTTGACTGAGCATTTCATTTGAAAATCTTCTCTGAGTATTAAAAAGATCTATATTCATCCAGTAGTCGATGAATTTATCTATCGGGTTATTATCAACAAATTCAGCAAGCTTTTCGTCCTGTAGCATTCTCTCTTTTCTAAGGTTCTTCTCACTTATTCCCCATGTACTGCTTTCTAGTATTAAACCTTTTAATAGGAACGCGTTTTGTAATGCAAAGTTAAGGGCTATTCTTCCCCCCATAGAATAACCTGCCAGAACTATTTTGCTATTTGAAAGGCTGAGTATTAATTCTTTAAGCTGGTTTACAATTGAATCAATGAAATAGTAATAGTTTTCTTTCGGCGAATCGCTTTTGCCGTGTCCGACGAGATCAACCAGATAATAGTTATATTTTTTATTTAATAAGGATACTATAGGCGCCCAGTCCATTGCACATCCGGTAAAACCGTGAAGAAAGAATACCGAATCACCAGATGATTCATTATTTATAATAGTCTCAATATTCAACTGAATATCGGAATATTTGATATACATTATTAGACTAAATTCCTTAAAGTAATCTTGGGTAGTCCATTCAAAGTAATTTTAATGCGTCGAATGTTTGATAAAAATATTCAGTAACCTATTGCTTTCTTCCCAGTACTGTTTTCTTAAATCAAGCGACCTGACTGCATCAGTTTGAATTTCGATCACTGAGGTATTTTTTTTAGAAATTGCCTTTCGCATCAATTCCTTAAAATCCGACCATTTTTTTACTATTGAATAATTGACCCCGAATGCTTTAGTCAATTTTCCGAAATTAAGCTTATGGGGTGTAATAAAATATTCCCGAAGAAAATCGGGATATTGCGACACTGATAATGAATTAAATATTCCACCGCCGTTATTATTGATTAGAATAATGATTAATGGAATAGAATATTTCTCAGCAGTCAGCAATGCATTTAAGTCATAATAAAATGCAAGATCTCCAGTTATTAGAAACACCGGTTCTTTTTTTACAGAAGCAATCCCCAAAGCCGTAGAGATTATACCATCAATACCGCTGGCACCGCGGTTATTAAATATGTTTAATTTTTTTGATGAACACGAAGCCCAGTAATCAAAATCCCTAACAGGGAGGCTGTTTGAGAGCATTATTGAAGAATTACCAGGCACTGAATCTAGAATCTCATTTATGATTCTTATTTCATTGAGGAAACGGGAATTAAACAATATTTTATGTTTAAGCTGCTCTAATAATTGGTTTGCATATAAATAAGGCTGTAACCAGCACCTGTCTTCTCGTAAATTTTTGTCCATCTGAAAGTACTCGATAATACTTTTACAGAATTGAGAGGGGGAGCTTTTGTATGATTTACCCTTGCGTGTTGGATCAAAAAAATCCCCTTCTTCATTTATCATTATTTTTAATGGCGAATGTTTTTCATAGAAATCTTCCATTCCCTTTGATGTAGAAGTTCTTCCGAAGTGCAGAATTATCTCCGGCAAATAGGCTTCTGAAAAGGAGGCGGATCTGAACATAGCCTCATAGTTGCATACAATATTGTTATTACCCCCGGATATTCCATGTATTTGCCTGGAAGATTTATCAGCAGAATACGGTAAAAATCTTAATTGAGAACATCCGTCTGCAAGGATAGGGTACTTTAATATTCTGCTAAGCTTTATTACATTATTATAAAATTCATCACTATAATTTTCCGGTCCTACAGTAATTATTCCCCTTTGCATATGTTTAAGCTTTTTCACAATATTGAGAAACCATCTCTCTCCAGTAATTTCTATTACAGAATTATATTGTGGTTGCTTATAAATCGTTTTAGCCAGCGAAGAATTAGTTTTAGAGCTGATGTCATCAGTAAAGTTATCAGGTTCGAAGGGTTTTCTAAATGGAAAGTTTAAATGAACTGGTCCTTTGTTCTTGAAGCAGCATATTTCTATAGCATTGACTGCTGTTTTTTTCAAAGAAGAAATTTTCTTTACTGTCATATCCGGCAGGCCAACATCCGCAAAGAATCTGATATGATTCTTATAAAGATTATCCTGGTTTATCGTTTGATTTGTTCCGGTACCTCTAAGTTCCGGTGGTCTATCTGCAGTACAGATTACCAAGGGAATTCTTTGCTGATAAGCTTCAACAATAGCAGGATAGAACTCAACTGCAGCAGTCCCAGATGTACATACAAGGGCAACGGGTGATCCCGTTCTGTTAGCCAACCCTAAAGCAAAAAAGGCAGAACTCCTTTCATCGATATTTACATATTTTTTGATTTTCTTATTTTGTGCAAATGCCCATGTAAGAGGAGTATTTCTTGAACCCGGGGATATGCATGCATACTTAATGCCACCCGCAACTAGTTCTTTAACAAATGCCTCAGCCCAGGCAATATTTTTGTTAACTTTCATTCTTAAACAAGGAAAGTATAGGGTTCATTTTAATTTCTGTTTCCTCGAATTCAGATATGGGGTCGGAACCTTTAACTATTCCGCATCCTGCGTAAATATACAACTTATTATCATTCAACAAGGCAGATCTTATTGCTACAACAAGATCCATTTCCCCCGGCGAAATAAATCCTATTATTCCCCCGAATAAACCCCTGTCAAATATTTCATTGTCAATTATATATTTAAATGATATTTCTTTGGGGTAACCGCAGATTGCAGGCGTTGGAAAAATTGCATCAATTAAATTGTATATCTGTTCACGGGATTTTAGTTCTGCCTTTATAGGAGTATAAATATGCTGGATGTTTGAAAATCTCTTTATCCCCGTATCAAATTGTCTGAGATTCTTAATATAAGCTGAGGATGCATTTTTAATAAACTCAATAACATGGGTATGTTCCTCACAGTTCTTACTATCTTTTAATAAACTGCAAGCAATTTTTTTATCGTCTTCTTCAGTGTTACCTCTTTTTGCCGAGCCCGCTAAAGCATCAAATTCTATTTCATTTCCACTGAATTTTAATAATTGTTCTGGTGTAGCCCCAAAGAGAATCGAATTTTCTGATTTGTATAGAAAAATAGTACAATTCTGATAATTCTCCTGTAATTTCGCCAAAGCAAAATTGAACGATGGGGAATGTTTAATATCAGCAATTATTCTTCTTGAAATTACTACCTTTCTGAACAAACCTTCTTCTATTCTGGAAAGGGCGTCAGAAATAAGTTCGTTCCATTCTTTCCGTTCTCTTTCGACAATGCAGAATTTAATTTTCGCAATATCTTTCAGAAGTTCGAATTGCTTATTATTTAATTTATCAATCGGTTCAAAAAGGCAATTAACTTGATCTTCAATAGAGTAATTTATATTTACAATAAAGTTAATAATGAACCAGAAATCTTTATCCTTTTTGTAAAAAAGAAATCGTGGTATAAACCAGTCATTATCTGCAAAATCTGTCCATTCATCAGAATTCTTTCCCGTGTTGAATTTAGTGCCCCCCAGAAACAATGGAAATTTAACTGAAGAAATTTCATCAAAATTATTAAGGCTATTTTCTAAAATGACAGATATTTTATCACCTAATTCCGAGAATTTGTTCTCTCCATTTATTTTTAGGGAAAAAGTATCCTCAAATGCAAGAATGCAAAAATCATCTTCCGGTCTATTAAAGTAAAATACTTTTTTACTTAACTGGAGTATAGGATCAATTAATGAGGTAATATTTATTTTTTCAATTTTATAAGCAAAATTTATAAGCATACCTTCCTTTTTATTCGAAAGGTTATGCTCATTAAGGAAAGATAATAATGCTTTTTTAAGATCGTGAATAGGTAAGGTCATGAATAAATTTATAAATAGATAATTTAAAAAATAATATCCTGTTCGATGGTATCAAGCAATTTTAAATAACTGTCATATCTTTCAGGGGAAATTTCTTCCTCTTCAACAGCACGAATTACTGCACATTCCGGTTCATGAAAGTGCGTGCAGGTATTAAATTTGCAGTTTTTAATATAAGGAAGAAATTCCCGGAAATAATGCCCAAGGTCCTCTTTCCTTATTCCATATGGTTCGATTTCCCTAATTCCGGGAGTATCTATTACAAATGTATTCTTATCAACCTTGAACATAGTGCTGGTAACAGTTGAATGAGTTCCTTTTTCATTAAATGTGCTGACCAGCTTTGTCTTAAGATTCAGATCGGGATAGATTTTATTGAGGAGTGATGATTTGCCAACACCTGACTGTCCCCACAGAATATTTTTCTTTTCCTTAAAAAGCTTTTTCAATTTATCCATTCCGATATTAGTCTTAGCGCTGGTTCTAATGACTTTGTAGCCAATTGTTGAATAAAGCTCCTCCCATTCGGAAAGAAGGTTTTCCTGGTCGAGGTCTTCTTTATTAATAACAATAAAGCAATTTAACTTAGCGCTTTCACCTACCACCAGGAAGCGGTCTATGACTTTATTGTTGAATTCGGGAGAAAATATACTTGTTATTATAAAAAAATTATCAATGTTTGAAGCAATGATCTGTTCAAGTCTTTCCCCCCTATAACTTGAGCCTTTAATTTTAGGAGCTTTACGCGATATATAGTTATCTCTTTTCTCTATACTGTATATAGAACCAGTCCCATCTTCATTCAAATCATAATCAACATAGTCCCCAACAGCAGCAATATCAATAAGATAAAGCTTATCCTTCTTCATGTTAAAATCTTTTTTGAATTTCCCCTTTAAAGAACATCTTACAACACTATTTTCATCTGTAGTAAAAACGTAATAATCCTTGCTTTCAATCCTGCTAATAAAACCTCTGATTCAGACCTCCGGTATAAATAAAAAAACGTCCTAAAAAATAGGACGCTTCAAAGAATAAGTCAAATTGTACTAAACCTAAAATCTATATGTAGCAGTGAGAATAAAGTGATTTTCATTTATATCCTGGGTTGTCCTGGATACGTTTGAGCCGTAATTATCACCGATATCACTATACCAGCCATGAGCGAAAGCAAGGTCGAGTCCAATTGCTTCTTCTGCAAGGAATCCGATGCCTGCAGTAATATATTTTTTGTCAAAGGAAGTTGGATCGCTTTTGTAAGCAGAAGGCTGAACAAAAAATCCGGCTCTGACTCTTAATCCGACTTCGGGAATGGTGTATTCTGCGCCAATATTATAATTAACAACAGCAGTAAGATCATTCTTAATAGTTTTGTTTAAATCTGCTATATCAACTGCAGCGATTCCATCAGGGTTTTCATATTTAAGTTGCGAATAATCAATTAGAGTACCCTGTGCACTGAGTATAAGTCCCATAATATTAAATGAAAAACCTGCGCCAATTTCAAATGGAGTTACAATATCATATTGGACATTATCACTAAAATCTGATGAATTGAGAGGATATGTGTAATTTTGAAATTGGCCATATCCATTAACTGTAAAACTTTCTTTTATAGTATAAGTTTTGGGGAACTGAACAGTTAAACCAAAGCGGGAAAACCTGTTCAACTGATAAAGTATCCCAAATTTAGCATCCCAGCCTGAAATGTCCCAATGGGTCAATCTGTTCAAATAAAATGTTTTGAAATTCAGAGTATTAGGATCGGAAGTATCAGCAAGACCTTGATATAAATTATTTACATTATCTTCATAATAATCACTATTGGATTCATAAGTACCGGAAATAATATTCAGGTTTAATCCAACGAATAAGTTTTTGTAAATTTCTACAGCACCTGATAATGTCCAGTTATTTATTCCACCAGAATTCAGAATACTGCCGCTCTGGTTCAGGTTTCCGTTTATAATAGTAGGTGTATAACCTGTTATTTTTCCCTGGGCATTATAAATGGCGGAGTTAAGACCAACTTCAAATAATAAATCAGAAGGTAAATTCTGAATAAAAGATGAATTTTTATTATATCCGTTAAAACTTAGTGCTCCGTTAAAATCTTTCGTATTCTGATAAGATAAACCAAATACAAGGCTACCCTGGACAGTAGGGAAGGGGAGTGCAAAACTAACCCTATCGAGTGCAGTTGAACTTGCAGTGTTATTAGAAGATTGTCCGATAGCGGAGCCATTAGAATTCAAAGTTGCATCATTACTAAAATTGGAATAATCCAGACCGCCTGAGAATTCCATTTTTTTTAACAACCCAAATCCCGCAGGATTAAAAAATCCGGCAGATGCGTCATCACTTAAACCGATATAACTATTTCCCATGCCCAATGCTCTGGCGGAAGAGCCTATACCGGAATAACCGAGTCTTAAAGCATCGCTGATATTCTGTGGATAAACTGTTGCTGCTAAAACAACAAATATGAAAAGTAGTTTTGTATAGATTCCGAATTTCATTATTTACGACCTCCATCATTTCTACTTCCATCGTTGTTTCTTACTGATCCCGAGCTAGTGTTCTGTCGAGCGTTATTAGAACCAGAGTCTGTTTTTTTAGGTTCTGTAGAAATTGTCGTTGTTCCGGAATTAGTGCTGCCAGAACCTGAGATAGTAACAGGAGGCGTATTTATTAAATCTCCTGTATTTCTATCAGGATTGCCTCGTCCGTCACCTGAATTTCTTATTGGGCCAATATCGCTGCTTCTATTAGTTATCGTTTTGCCATTATTATTATAGTTATTTTGGCTAACGGTAGGGGGTGCAATTGAATACCACCACGGGATATTGTAATAACCGGCATAATGTCCATAATAGGGTTCACTATAATAAACATCGCCATAAGTGTCACTATAATTATCCGAACCGCCGTAATAATCCGTAGTATCGGTGGAATTATATTCGGAAGTTTTGTCTGCAGTTGGAAAATCCATTCCAGGACTCCAGATTACAGTATAACATCCGGTGATATTAAGAAAAAGAAAAATAGCCGCAACACATAACAATTTTTTCATATCCCTGCCTTTATCTGCGTGGATTACCGCCGCCACTTCTATTAGAAGAACCATTACTTCTGTTTGAACCGTTACCATTATGACCGGAGGATGGATTTCTCTGCGGAGGAGAGTTGTAAGTTCTTTGGGATGGTCTATTACCTCTTGAATTGGTCCCACCATTTCCGTTCCTGTTGTTTCTTACTAAAGGATTTTGCCTGTTTCTTACGACACCATTCCTATTCCTGATATTAGGCGATTGAGATCTTGAAGTAATAATGCTATTTCTATTTTGCATATTAGGAACATTGGATCTTGGGTTTACTTTTGCAGAACTATTTCTGGTTGTAATGTTCGTTCTATTAATAGTATTTTTTGTAGTAGTAATACCATTATTGGTGACAAGTCTTGTCCTGTCTGAATTTCTGGAATAAATACCTGCACCCCGGGTAAGAGTACCTCTTGCACCATAGACGCTCCCTCTTGAGATATTATTTCTCAATGCTAGGCCATTTCCATTTCTGGTTTTATAATATCCTGAATTATACCAGCCGTGTCCATGGTGAAAACCTCCGCCATATCCAATTCCCCAATATGGATAATTGAAGAAAGGATTATATGCAAAATAGTAGGGAGCACACCAACCATCATAAAAGAAAGGGTCCCAATAGAATGGATCATAATAATTACCTACACCAAAACCTATAGCGACCGAGGGATAATAAGAGGAATAAAATCGTCCATAGTAAGGATAAGGACCATTATCAATATTTACATCTCCTTGGTCATCGTTGTAAGAAGTATCCTGTGTTGAATAAGAATCATTATTATTATTATAATCATCATTATATGAACCATTCCCGGGGTATCTATCAGCAGAACCTCTCGAAGCTAAACTAGTATAGCATCCGGTAAGAAATAAACCGCTTAATAATAAAAGCAACAACGGGGAATATTTCAACATTTTCATTTTTTTTACCTCCATTAAAACTAACTAAATATCCGCAAAAATCAGGCCTAATTAAATTATTTTACAAACATCATTTGCACCTATTTTAACACTATTAGCTTATTTCTGTATATAATTATAAACTTTAATGTACAGTATTAGATACAGATCAAAAAGGATAATGTTCCAAAACAAAAACATTATTTAGAACAGCCAGATTATCTATTGCTAAAATCCAATATCATTGATT
>PLLW01000060.1 GCA_003141435.1 Ignavibacteriales bacterium | reverse complement strand
CTGAAATGAGAAATCGAGAGGAATTAATTCGCAAATATGAAAGCTCTGATCCAAATGAAATTCCTGAATCAGAAAGCTTCGATAGACTTGTGGTCTTTGCTAAGAATTTTATTGAAAAGAGTCAACAAGCTCTTAACGCAAAAAAGCTCTAATAGATAAAGTTTATGGATCGTAAAGAGATTAAAGTTCGAATAGAATGAATCCAGAATGACATTTGTTGCGGTTTTGTTGCTCATATTCCTATAAGTATTTATTAAATAATACTATAGCTCATGTTTAAATGATGACATGACTATGGTTTTAGTCAAGGTCTCCTGATTACCGCTGCTACCAAAAGCATAAGACAAATTGTTTGCTCATCATTTTATAGTTAAACTTAACTCCATGTAAATTTGTCAAATAATATTCTGAGGATTATTTTTAATTGGATAATATTAAAGACAAATAAGAAATGAGTACTAAAATTCTGGAAGTAAAGAATCTAACCAAAAGATTCGGTGATTTAACAGCAGTTAATTCCATTTCTTTTGAAGTCGAAAGAGGAGAGGTATTCGGGGTAGTTGGTCCAAACGGAGCAGGTAAGACAACAACTATAAAAATATTAACTACACTTTTGCCACCTACTTCGGGGGAAGCATTAATAGGCGGATATAATGTTACCAAAAATGCTTCTAAGGTTAGAAGAATTATCGGCTATGTTCCCCAGCTCCTTTCTGCAGATGGAAATCTTACCGGTTACGAGAACCTCCTGATATTCGCAAAGCTGTATGATATTCCTTCTAAGGAAAGGAAAGCAAAAATAAAAGATTCGCTCCACTTCATGGGGCTTTCCAGTTCTGCGGATAAGATGGTAAAGAGTTATTCGGGCGGAATGATAAGACGACTTGAGATAGCTCAGTCGGTTCTTCATAATCCAATGGTGCTTTTTTTAGATGAACCGACTGTAGGACTTGATCCCGGGGCAAGAGACAGNNGATGCAATGTGCAGCAGGGTTGCTATTATGAATAAAGGAAATATTGCCGCTATTGGTTCTCCGAAGGAACTTAAGACATCTATAGGAGATGATGGAGCCAGTTTAAATAAGGTATTTGAATATTATATCGGAAAGGATTTAGATTCCGANNGGAAATTTTAAAGATGTATCAAGGACAAGACGTGTTACAAGACGACTCGGGTAACGTTATTCTTATAGAAAGAATTCATCCGGTCAAATGGATTGCAAATTTTATTAGCAAGACATTGGTTATTGCCGAACTGGAAGTAAGAAAGCTTAGCCACGATCCTACAGAATTATTTACCCGTGCACTTCAGCCGGCTTTATGGATGCTCGTGTTTGGAGAGGTGTTTACACGCGTTCGTGCAATACCAACCGGCAATATGAGCTACCTTGATTTTATGGCTCCGGGAATTTTAGCGCAGAGTGTACTTTTTGTAGCTATCTTTTACGGAATATCTATNNATATCTATTATATGGGAAAGGGATCTGGGAATTGTTCATAAATTTCTGGCTAGTCCTACACCCAGAACTGCGCTTGTTTTGGGTAAAGCACTCTCTGCAGGAGTTCGTGCAATTTCGCAGGCGGTTATAATTTATCTGCTTTCCCTTCTGCTCTCTGTTCACCTTTCCTGGTCGCCTGTCAATATGATCGAGATTTTATTTATAGTAATAATTAGCGCTGCGCTTTTTTCAACTTTCTCTTTAATTATTGCTTGTATAGTTAAAACACGGGAAAGATTTATGGGAATTGGTCAGGTGCTAACCATGCCTTTATTCTTTGCGAGCAACGCTATTTATCCTATTTCCATAATGCCTGATTGGCTTAAAGCCATTGCGCATTTTAATCCCCTCACGTATGAGGTTGATGCGCTTCGTACATTAATGATTTCCGGAGGAACGAGTCTTTACGGTTTAAATTTCGATTTTGCTTTCCTTATTATATCTATGATTGTTCTAACCGTTATAGCAGCGATAGTTTATCCTTCTATTGCAAGATAAAAATAAAATTATGAGGTGTAGCCATGTCCAGTGAACTTAAAATAAACATTCAAAAAACCGCTATAGTTGTAATTGATTTACAAAAAGGGATTGCTTCAATACCTACTGAACCTTATCCGGCAGGAGTAGTGATAGCGAATACAGTTAAACTTTTAGCTGCAGGACGTAAAAATAAGATGCCTGTATTTTTAGTTCATGTTACTCCATCGCCTGACTTAAAGGATGCATTACACCCTATTGCAGAAACATCTTTTCAAAGGTCAGGATTTAATCCAGGGTGGAGTGAATTTGTCCCCGAGCTTAATATTCAGCCGGACGATTTTTTAATTACTAAGCATCAGTGGGGAGCATTTTACGGAACCGAGCTTGATCTTCAGTTAAGAAGACGTGGAATAGATACAATTATTCTTTGCGGTATTGCAACAAACTTTGGNNTTGGGTTATAACCAAATATTTGTTGAAGATGCAATGGCTGCACGGTCTAAAGAAGAACATGCGTATCCGGTAAAATATATCTTCCCCCGACTTGGGTTAATCCATAGTACTCAGGAGGTATTAAAGGCCTTATAATTTTAATTACCATCTGTATCTGATCTCCTTCAGGAGATATTCAATTTTGAATTTGACGACACAGTTCATCTACTGTTCATGTACTGTTCATTCACCTTTCATTACCCGGAATGATGCTGTTATAAGCCTGTTTTTATACTGTTCCTGTATCTCTCTTGATTGAAATAATACCCCACCCCCCCTAAATCAACAGGTACCCCTCTACTATCTATAATTCCACTTTTCCATTTTTTGCCATTTTCTCCTAAATAGTCATCAATTTTTCGATGGAACTGCTTTTTTGGGGAAATATGTATAAATCTTCATAAAATGAATATTTTAACAGTTATCCATCATATTCCAATTTCGGTTCATTCTGAAAGCGAAACTAAACCGGTATCGCTATGTTGGGCATAATAAAAACAAAGCCGGAAGAGGTTCTGGCTTTATTCTAACTATCACTGTTGTCTTAATAATTATTTTGTTATGGGCATCTTAAAAATGCTGTCATCAACAGTAATATTTATTTCTATGGAATCCACTATAATTTTAGCACTCCCCATAGGATTATCGGGGGATTTTGATTCAATGGAAAATGGGAACATTACACCGCTAACTTGTTTGTAATTACTTAAAATAGATTCAGAGGAGATCTCTTTTGCATCAAATTTAAGCTTATCGTTTTGTTTTACCACAAGGTAGGAGTTGGCATCTATATAATAGCTGGTTGTATCGTTATTTTTATCAATCAATTTAATGTTATAAACTTGTGACCCCTCAAGATCTTCTTTCCCGATGAGTTCAATTTTACTCCCTTTGTCTTTATAATTGATTAGCTGACCTTCAAAATCGGCATTTCTCTGGATCGCTTTTTCGGCATCTTTAGGCATAAGATCAGGATCCTTTTTCCCCATAAATGGATTGATCGTCCATCCCTGAACACCGTCAAATGCTTGTTTCATTGTCATCCCCTGGATAGTGGATTCCATAAGCACCATTTGGGGGCGTTTGCATGTTTGAGAAAAAGGGATATCCATGCCGCCGGCAGTAACCTTTCCTATCATTTTAATTGTTTTGATGGCTTTTACGTTGTCTAATCCCCCGATTGCATGAATATATTTGTCAACTATCTCATCAGCATCCTGAGATAAAATCTTTCCACTGATGGAAATAACGAAAAGTAATGTAAATAGCACTTTTAATTGTTTCATCCGGAATCCTTTTATTAAGTGATTAATATCTATTGGCTATAATTAATAATTATCAGCTATAAATAATAATAAAAACAGTTTAATAAAACATAAAATTTACTTTAATGGTTCTATTATTTTTTGAATGGGAAGTACATTAAACCTTTTTGAATATATAATGTCCAATTATAGATTGGTGGACAACACGTTCCAATTAGAATAAAAAGATTAAATGAAACAGAAGGTACGATATTCGATGTTGATGCTGAGACAGGAGCTATAATAAACTAAATTATTTGTTCTAATTCATTCCCAATGTGTTAACGGAAGCTGAAAGGCTTCCGTTTTTTTTTTGCTTTGCATTGAATTACGTAACGATTCTCAAATTGTAAAATCTATACCTGTTAAAATACTAAAGCCTGGGGCTTTGAAACTGGGCAGGTAATAATAAGTCCTATTAAGGAGATTGTTTAGTTTTATTGAGAGTGTGAAATTTTCAAAGTGGAAACCGGTGTAAAGATTTAGCAGGTTAAAAGCACCCACCGGGGAGTTAAAATTATCTGCTGTATAAACCGTGCTTATGTATTTTCCGAAAAGAGATACCTGATAAAAGTCCTTATTCCAGTTTACCATATATTTAATCTGGTTTTTAGGATTAAACGAAGTGATGTCGTTCGGATCAAGATACCCATACCCTAAATTCAAACTGAGATTTTGTGTAATCAGCATATGTGCTTCTCCCTCTGCGCCCCATATTTTATTGGAACCACTATTTACATAATGCACAGGGGGAGGAGGGTATGGGTTGCTTACAACTTCAATTAGATTATCAACTTTACTTGAATAAACAGCCAGCTTTATAAAACTACCGGTAGTCAAATAATATTTCATCCCCGTTTCATATCCATTTACTGTTTCATCTTTCAAGTCAGGATTAGAGATTGGGAATAAATATAGCTCCTGGATTGTCGGGAAGCGGAATCCAGTCTGATAATTAGCATATAATTCCAGATTATCAAGCAAATTATAAGTAAGACCAAAAACAGGGGAATAATTGTAAAGAGATAGTGTGGCATATTGAATCCGAAGCCCCCCCTTGAATGATAGTTTTGTCAATGGACTATATAGGACAAGCATATAAGCGCCGAGTGAATTTATTTCATGAAGGGTATTGTCGGAATTTGCTTTCCCTCCATAATATAAATAATCAGTACCGAAGGCCAGGGACAATTGATTAGAGTATTTGTACTGTTGATAAACCGAAGCGCCATAACTGAAATCGTGCGAATAAAATCCATCATAGAACTTATGATAACCCATATTTCCATATAACTGAATTGAACCTTTCAAATCATCATAATTGTTTGTAACAATTATTGAACCATTTCCTCTTTTAATTACACCATATGTGCCTAAATTAGATGTATCACCTTGCCTTGAAGGATCATCAAAAGAATAAGGTGCATAAGCGCCCTTTATTGATAATTGCCAGATAGGACTTGCAAAAAAATCATATCCAAGCTGATAATTCTGGGACTTGAAACTTGTTTGCGGAATATGTCCGTCTGATGAAACTGACCTGGATGAAAAGTATAATCCGTGTCTGTCAATTCTTTTCGCAAAGAATAATTTTCCAATGAATGTGGAAAATGATCCTCCTTCCAACCCAATACTAAGGATATGGTCGTAATCGGAACCGGTAACCAGGTTGACTATTCCTCCCATCGCATTACTCCCGAACACAGTAGAAGAAGGACCGGAAATTATCGCTACACTTTTAACCTGGTCGGGCGCATATACATCGGGTAGCGGGTGACCGAATAATCCCATAAAATCAGGATGACCATTTATCAGCACTAACACACTGGAATTGGGTTGACCTCCGATTCCGCGTATATTTAAACTGCCTGCACCTGCAGTTCCTACCCCATAACCGACAAGTCTTTTATCAAAAACAAAAGCGGAGGGATTGAATATATCAACCAGTTCAAGAGCTGAGAAATTAGAATAATATTTTACATCCTCTTCAGGAATTATCTGGAGGCTATTGGATGTTTTATTTATCGGAAGCGAATACCTGTTGGCAATAACTACAACTGAGTCTTTAACAGTATATGTTTTTATCTGAGTGCTATTATCCTGAGCATAATTGAAGGAAATGTATAGGATAAGAATAAATATGGGGAGCAATTTTTTCATACAATCATTTCTGAAATTAAATTATTGGGATTTATTTCTTTCTGAATTAGGTTAGTTAATACACATGAAATTTTACACTACTAATCTTTCATTCTTGTACCCTTTTCTTCATGTATGTAAAGCCAGGAACAGATTTTACCGATATTTACATCTTCAAAATTATTCCAGTAATCCCTTGTTCTTACATGGAGTGAACTTGTATCCTCTTCAGGAATGCTTTCGGCTTCTTTTATAAGCTCATTTATTCTTTCCTTCCACTTCTTCATGTTTGTTGGACGCAGGTCCACCCATCCTTCAGTAGCCCATTTTTGAATATTTGCATCATTTATATCAATTTCATTCTCGCCGCGGTTGGCTGGTATTTTAATAGTATTGCCTCTTAATAATGATTTGCCGTCAGGAAGCAAAATTGGGATTCCGATAGATAAAATCTCACTCCGCAGGTCATCATTAGTAGAAATTATCTCAAATGCCTTATCTGATAATTCTTCAGGAGAAAATTTCAGGATTTGCTTCATGTTCTTGCAGAAAAGCCCAAGCAGGTTTATCTCGAAAAGTAGTTTTGATAATCTTGGAGGTCCAAGAAGTTCAAAGGCTACACTTTTAATATTATGTTTCTTTTCAAGCTGTGCTAATTTCTGAACAGCCATATGCTGCATGTATCCGGCTCTGTATGTGGGTTCGAGCGTGGCATGGTCTAAAGAGTTGATAATATCATGTCCTGTATTCCCTCCATTAATTTCATAAATAGCAACATTGGAAATTTCTTCAGGAGTAACAAATTCCATCTGTTGCTGTGCTGTAATAGTTTCGAATTCTCCTTTAGAGAATATCCC
>PLLW01000058.1:249-13563 GCA_003141435.1 Ignavibacteriales bacterium | reverse complement strand
AAGAAATCGGCGGCTTAATGTTCATTCAGGGCCTTAGAGCCCTTGCTGACGATAAAAATACTGATGTAATATTATTAGTCTCTAAACCGCCCGCCAAAGAAGTGATCGCAGAAATTAAATTAGAAGTAACAAAAATAAATAAGCCTGTCGTTAGTGTATTTCTCGGCTCATCTCCGGAATTGCTGTTCGGAACTAAAATTCATGCTGCTTCAACTCTTGAGGAAGCTGCTTTTCTTTCTGTTGCACTTGCTCAAAACCAGCCGGTTACTTCTGTTAAAGAAATCTCAAATAAACAGGATTTGGAGATAAAGGAATTAGCAAAAAAAGAATCCTCAAAATTATCTTCTAAACAAAAATATTTAAGAGCGCTATTCAGTGGCGGAACTTTCTGCGATGAAACCCAGCTCATCTGCAATGAGATATTGTCGGATGTTTATTCGAATACTCCTGTAGGGAATGCCAAAAAGTTAAAAGATTCTAATATAAGTGAAAAGAATACAATAATTGATCTGGGTGATGATGAGTTTACTGTTGGAAAACCTCATCCGATGATTGATTATTCTACTAGGTGTAAAAGAATTATTGAAGAAGCAGAAGATCCGGAAACAGCAGTTATACTTTTAGATATTGTTCTGGGTTATGGTTCCAATATGGATCCTCTCGCAGAGGTCATTCCTGTTATAAGGAAAGTTAAAGAAATTACTTCAGCACGTAAATGCAGTTTGCCTCTTGTTTGTTCTGTAACCGGCACTGATAAAGATCCACAGAATAGAACTTCTGTTGTTACCGCACTTAAATCTGAAGGTGTGATTGTGATGAAATCAAATGCTGCCGCTAGTAGGTTGGCAATTTCAATAGTATATGGCAAAGGGAAAAAATAAATGAATCAGCTATTTGAAAATGAATTAAAAGTAATAAATATTGGAATGAAATCCTTCAAGGAAACTCTTGAGGGATTAAAAGTTAGCTCTATCCAGGTTGATTGGAAACCCCCTATCTTTAGTGATAGCAAAGTGTTTCAGGTAATAAATCAAAACAAAGATAAAATTGAATCTGCCAATAAAGAGGCTATAACGAGAATTCTCAATGCTAAACCCTATCTTATAGGAATGGGGAAAGCTCTTGATGTAATTCCCGGGATGAAAAAAAATCTTCTCCTCCACGCAGGTCCCCCTGTTACCTGGGATAAAATGTGTGGACCAATGAAGGGTGCTGTTATAGGTGCTTTGATTTATGAAGGTATTGCTTCAAGTACACAAGAGGCAGAAAAAATTGCTGCTTCGGGAAAAATAGAATTTTCGCCTTGTCATGAGCACTCAACAGTGGGTCCTATGGCTGGAATTGTTTCCCCGTCAATGCCAGTGTTTATTCTGGAAAATGAAGCATATGGCAATAAGGCATATGGTACAATGAATGAAGGGTTGGGTAAGGTTCTCAGGTATGGAGCTTTCAGCAGCGATGTAATAGAAAGATTAAAATGGATGGAGAATGTCCTTTATCCTTCCCTTAAAACAACCCTTGAGAAATCAGGGAAGGTTGATCTTAAAAATATAATTGCCCAGGCGCTGCATATGGGGGACGAAGTTCATAACAGGAACAGAGCCGCCACTTCTCTTCTTTATAGAATACTAGCGCCCTCAATAGTTAAATACGTGGATGATAAAAATACTGCAATTGATGTGCTCGAATTCATCAATCGCAACGATCATTTTTTCCTCAATCTCTCTATGGTCGTTTCAAAAGTATCTCTGGATCCCGCAAGGAATATCGATTATAGCAGTATCGTTGTTGTGATGGCAAGGAATGGTACGGATTTCGGAGTGCAGCTCTCGGGCACTGGTGATGAATGGTTTACCGGGCCTTCTCCTGTTCCAGACGCTCTTTATTTTCAAGGATTTACGAAAGAAGATGCGAATCCCGATATCGGGGACAGTTCTATAACAGAAACAAACGGTTTAGGCGGATTTGCAATTGCCGCTTCTCCTGCTATTGTTCAGTTTGTAGGGGGAAACACAAAAGATGCCGTTAATTATACAATGAAGATGTACGAAATCACAGCTTCTGAGAATAATATTTATAAAATTCCATATCTTAATTTCCGCGGTACCCCTACTGGGATTGATGTAATAAAAGTTATTGAAAAATCGGTTCTTCCTTTTATTGATACTGGAGTTGCTCATAAAAACGCTGGTATCGGACAAATAGGGGCTGGTGTTTTAAGCGCACCCTCCGAGCCATTTATTAATGCACTGATTGGTCTTACTAATAAAATTAAATTACTAAAGGAGAAATAAAATGAAACTGCCTGAATTTTTTAAAATGATGGAAGATGTTGAGCTGTATGATTTAACCCAAAGATTATCCATTCATACTCCGCCATGGCCAAGCTATATGCCTCTTGGAATTCAATATTTTAAAAGAATAGCCGGCGCTCATATGGGGCAAGGCGCCAATGGTCAGATTATTACTACAAGTAATCATGTTGGCACACATATGGACGGTGAAATTCATTTCCATGCAAGCGGCAGATCAATTGGGGATGTTCCTATGAAAGAATGGGTCGGACCGGGTGTTGTGGTTGATATCTCGGATCAGGTTGGGGACTATGACCTTTATTCTCCTGAAATGCTCATGAAAAAAGCTGAAATTAAAAAAGGGGACATACTCATTATTAATACCGGTTATAACCGCTATGCGTGGGATCAAAAACAATCCGATGAAGTCCGCTACTTTGTGAAACATCCCGGACCCGGTCCTGGTTTCCATAAATGGGCTATCGATATGAAATTGAAATGGATCGGTGTAGATTGCGGAAGTGCAGATCATCCAATGAATACTATCATAAGGCAATGGCACCCTGCCCGCTTTAAAGAAGCTGAAGAAAAATTGATTGCAAAATATAAATGTAAGTCCTGGGATGCATATTTCCCGCAAGATGAATATTATCAGGTAATGCATATTAAACTTTTCCCTAAAAAAATTGTGCATGCTGAAAATCTCGGCGGAGATATTAACAAGCTCAGCAATAAAAGAGCATGGATCGGCTGTTTCCCGCTTAGAGGTATCGAACTGGAATCAGCTATGTGCAGAATAGTTGCTTTATTGCCTAAAACCGGAAAATAATAAACCTCACGCGAGGGAGGATAAATTAAATGGCTGAAAATCAATTTGGTTATGCGAAACCAAAGGCTCTTAATGAAGCCTTGGATATTATTTCTAAATCCGTAAATCCTTTTATCCTTGCCGGCGGAACCGACTTAATTGATATGATTAAGGAAGGTGTAGTCCAGCCGGATATGGTGGTAGATCTGAAAGGAATTAAAAAGTTCAAGCAGATAACATTTAAACATGATACTCTTTTCATCGGTGCCGGTGTTACCTTCTCTGAGCTTATAGAATCGGAAATCATCAAAAAACAGTTTCCTGTCATTGCTGATTTGAGCAGAACAGTTGCTTCCCTTGGTATCAGGAACAGGGCAACAATGATCGGAAATATCTGTTCTGCTGTGCCTTGTATGGATAGCGGTCCTCTACTTGCTGCATACGAAGCAGAGGTTATTACCGCTGGTCCAAAAGGGGAAAGAAAAATTCCTACTGAAAAATGGTTTATCGCCTCCCGTAAAACTGCAATAAAAAAAGGTGAAATTGTAACAGGAGTCTCTATTTCCTCTCCCGGTAAACATGGTAGTTGTTTTGTTAAACTTGGTAGATATGAAGGGGAAGATCTCGCGCAGGTAAATCTGATTATACTTGCTCTCAAAGATGGAACTTTTAGAGTTTCCTTTGGATCTGTGGCGCCTGTTCCGATAAGAGCAAAAAAAATTGAACACCTGATTAACGGTCACCCCATAACCCCCTCTTTAGTTGAAAAAGCCTGCAAACTTATTGAAGAAGAAATCAAACCGATTACCGATATCCGTGCTACGAAAGAATATAGAATGCACATGGCAAAAATTATGTTCGAGAGAGGACTTAATGCTGCTATAAGCAGGTTAAATGGTGGTGGTCCTGAATATGGTAAAAACCTGATATAGGAGATATGAAATGAATAAAGAAATAAATTTTGTTTTGAATGGTGAAAAAGTAAATCTCGAAGTTGCTCCCGGTGAAATACTTCTCGAAGTGCTCAGGGAAAAACTTGGCGTTAAAAGTCCTAAATGCGGATGTAATAAAGGGGACTGCGGTACATGCACAGTTATTCTAAATGGCAAAACTGTTCGGAGCTGTCTTGTACTTGCAATTGAAGTCGATAACCAGGAAGTTGTTACCCTTGAAGGATTAATGCAAAGCGGACTGACTCCTCTTCAGGAATCATTTCTCAAGAATAATTCATTTCAATGCGGATTCTGCGCTCCCGGTATAATCCTTTCTGCTACTGAATTATTAGGAAAAAATTCTAAACCTGAAAAAAGAGAAATCCAGGAGGCTATTGCTGGAAACCTTTGCAGATGCTCCGGCTATTCGCCTATTATTGATGCTATCATCGATATTACCAATTAGTATAAAGGAGATTTTATGGAAGAATCTAAATATGTAGGTAAATCAGTTGTAAGAATTGACGGTAAGGTAAAAGTTTCCGGTGCCGCTAAATTTATTGAGGACATTGATTTCGGGGCTGACCTCCTTTATGCCGCAGTGGTTGAGAGTAAATATGCCCACGCAATAATTAACAGTATCGATACTTCCAAAGCAGAAAAATATCCTGGAGTTGTAAAGGTTGTTACTGGTAAGGAATTCCCATACCGCTTCGGCCTTTATATGCATGATAGGTATATCTTTGCACAAGACCGTGTACGCTTTGTAGGTGAGCAGATAGCTGCGGTAATTGCAAGAACTCCTGCTGCCGCTAAGAAAGCAGCCGAATTAGTTAAGGTTAATTATACTGAACTGCCCAACGTTTTAAATGTGGAAGACGCATTAAAGAAAGATGCATTTCTACTCCATCCGGAACTTGGAAATTATCAGCATGTCCCATGGTTTTTCCCTAAACCTGAAACAAACATATCCCACTTAAGGAAAGTAAGAAAGGGAGATGCTGACAAAGCATTTAAAGAAGCTGATTTCGTTTTTGAGGATACATATACAGTTCCTCGTTATGCGCATTGCGCAATTGAAGTTCATGGTGCGATTGGGTTATATGATAATTCAGAACGTCTGACTGTATGGACTGCCTCCCAATCTCCTTACACACAAAGACACCTTTTTGCTGAAGCCCTTGCTCCTCTCGGGTTGACTCATAAAGATGTTAGAGTAATTACTCCTTTCGTTGGAGGCGGGTTCGGCGGAAAGGCAGGTGTATCCATGGAAATAATTGGTGCTGCTTTGGCAACCACTGTCAAAGGAAGACCTGTAAAAGTTCTTTGGTCAAGAGCGCAGGAGTTTTATAATACATATCAGCGTCAGGGTTTGACCTGCAGAATTAAAGTCGGGGTCAATAAAGACGGCACTATGATAGCAATGGATAATTCTTTGTATTGGGATGCCGGCGCTTATGTTGAATATGGTGCAAACGTTGTTAATGCCGCAGGGCTTTCTGCTTCCGGACCTTATAATATTCCAAATGTAAAAATCGATTCTTACTGTGTTTACACTAATTTACCACCGGGCGGTCCCTATCGCGGATTCGGTTACTCAGAATTTCTTTTCGGTCTTGAATCGCATATAAATGAGATTGCAAAAAAAATAAATATTGACCCTGTTGATTTCAGACGAAAAAATGCTATCAGGGAAGGAGATATTCTCAATTACGGCGGAAAGATGAACCCTAATGGTCTGATCGAGGCTATTGATAAAGTTGCTGAAGCAATTGAATGGGGAAAGAAAGAATACTCCGACGATCCCAATAAATCGATAGGGAAGGGAATTGCACTATTCTGGAAAGCACCTGCCATGCCCCCCAATGCTTCATCATCAGCTTTTCTTAAGTTTAATGAAGATGCAAGCCTTAATATTATGATCTCTGGTATGGAAATAGGTCAGGGATTATTAACCGTCATGGCGCAGATCGCCGCTGAAGTTTTATCCATTGCACCTGAAAAAATTAGAGTCGAAACTCCCGATACTGACAGAAATCCTTATGAATGGCAAACGGTAGCCTCCCATGTTACATGGGGTTGCGGAAGGGCTGTTGAAAGAGCCGCTATTGATGCTCGTGAACAAATATTTGATCTTATAGAACGGGCTCTTGGTAAAGATAGAAGTTCTCTATATCTTGAAGATGAATGTGTTAAATCAAAAAAAGAANNAGGGGAATGTTCATGCCTGAATTTTCTTCTGCACTAAGTGATCCGGAAACAAGTCAGGGTGGTAAACCTAATGTTCACTATACAGTAGGTGCCAGCGCTGTTAAAATTGAGGTCGATAAACAAACCGGCAAAATGAGAATTCCTAAAGCGGTTCTTGCTATTGATGTCGGTAGAGCATTGAACCCTAATCTGATAAAAGGGCAAATCACAGGCGGACTTCTTCAGGGAATTGCTACCGTGTTGTATGAAGATATGCGGTTTAGCGATAAAGGAAAACTTCTTAATGCAAGCTTCTCCGATTATAAGATTCCTACTGCATTGGATATTCCCGATGAAATAGTTTCGATTATCATCGAAACCCCGCAGCCTGATGGTCCGTCTGGTGCTAGAGGAATGGGTGAGCATACCATGATTCCTGCTGCTCCGATGATTGCTAATGCTGTCGAGGATGCTCTGGGAATAAGGATTAAATCAATGCCCCTTACAGCGGAAAAAATTGCTCTGGCTATGATTAAAGAAAATGTGAAATAGAAATCTCAAAATAGCTGTCTGTTTAATATGAGTTTGATCATTGCGTATTTATAATGTTCATTTGAACATTATAAATAATTCCGAATATAGTTTCCTAAAAAATCTATTTCATTATAACCATACATTTGACTGACGGGTAAAGGTAAAAGATCGTTGGTTAGCCTCGCCTCAATTGAATTCCGGTCTACCTTGTTAAGAACACAGTCCCAAAAAGTATCAATATATATTTTCTTGTCAACTGCTATCTTCTTTATCTCTTTTCCCTTTGCACATAAGAAAGGGTAGACAAAGGGGGCATCAATTTCATCAGGTTCTATTTTAAGTTCATTTATGTACCCAAGCTTTTCGTGTAATAATAAGAAATTATCCTTCCTTTGTTTCTTTACATCTTCATAATTGATATTTCCTAATAATGCCCTGGTCAGATGCGACATATTTCTTATAGGCTGCCTGCTTAATAACCGTTCATTCTTGCAAAATGATTCGTAACCTTCCTCAATACCCTTATCTGTCTGAATCAGCAAATGCTCCATACGGTTATATGAATAGTCCTGCTCAAACTTATCCGGTAGAATATTCTTAGTATATAAATAAGCACCATCAGGTACACCAAAAAATTTGCGGGCTGAATAAAATGTATCAATGCCATTCAAAGGGCTGCTGAAAAAATCATGAGTATTATCCACTATCAGGTTCTTAATATTATCTGCAAGTTTTTCAACGGTCTTCTTCTTTACACCGAAATAGTTTACATATAAAAATACTTCATCGTCTTTGATGGTTGTGGCTAAAGCCGGATCCAGGTTCTCATCAATATGATAATAATCAAATTTTATATCTAATTTATTTATCGGTTCAAAAACTACATCGCAAATATAAAATGGCAGGTAAATCTTTTTATATCCATTAGCTCTTAAGATATATTCCAGACTATTCCTGCCTGTATTCAAATGCAATGCTTCACTATGATACCCGGTAAATTTATTTAACCCAAGCTCAGAGTATCCTCCAATTGGTTTGTTTATTAAGCTCATATTAAATTCATTATTTGTAACATTATCTGAATAAACTTAAACTAATGCCAACATTCTTCCAACCGGTAAGATTTCTGGCAACCGGTTCAACATTATTAAGGTTCCTTACCGGACATCTTGAGGAGCCTACCCGCGCGCTTTTTTATATTTATTAGAATAAGAACTTTTTAATATACCAATCCTTTCTCTTCCCTTATCCTGCAGCCCTTGGTTATCTTGCGGCAGATATATAAATCTCAATCTGAAGCCTGTAATATCTATTGCTACTGTACTGGTCCACCATTTCTTATTCTTAATGGTTGAAGTACCAACTACCGCCGCATATAAAATGGCATTTCTGAATTGTTTTCGCTTGAGTTTTACTGAATCTTCGATATTAAATTCAGCAAAATATTTCCCATCTTTATCCATAGATCTATCTGCATACTCTGGTTCAATAAAAGTTCTTTCTACTGAAATATCATTTAGTCCATCCTTTTTAGAAGTAGGATTATAAAATAAAATAATACAGGTAAAACATATTCGTGGTTTAATTAGACCGGCCAAATCATAAGTGCATTTGATCTTTTTATTACTCACTTCCAGCATATCTATTAATAATTCCCTTCCTTTGGGAGTAATAATATTTTCCGTTGTAGGAAGGTTATCCTTCAAAAGCTTGCAATTTGCACTTATTATTCTGTTATATCCCCTTTTCCCTGGCATTTTGCATTTATCCCAAACCTCCTTCAATTCGGGAAATCTAACTATGGTTCTTGCTAATTTAACCAGTGTATGGAAGCGTTGCTTCGTACCTACATCTTTAAGTTTTTTCGTCACTATATATTTTTCAGGTCGTACTGAAATATAATGATCATAACCAAAATCCCTCCCTACAATATTACCCACTCTCCCGTTTAATTTCCCAAGTGCTGGTTCTTTAAGACGTCCCATAAGATTACCTCATTTATTAACCTTAAATATTTGCTTAAAAATACGCTTTCAAAACGTTTTCAAAACGCTTTCAAAACGTTTTCAGATATTGTCAGATAATATACTTTCAATATAAATGGCTTCTTAACTCTATTATATTTTGTAATTAAAACCGAATTGGAAACTGCTAAATGTACTTTCTGAACTGAATAAACCATGATATTGTGAATTCAGGTATGTATTTAACTTAAATTCAAACAGTATATCCCACCTTTCAATAATGGGATGAATAAACCCAATCCCCGAACTAAGATTGAATAAGTTTTGTTGCACTTTAACAGCAGGGGAATATAGATATTCTATCGTCCCGTCCGGGTTATTCACCTCCCGCATATCATAAATATTATATTGCATATATGAATAGCCTGCGCCCGCATCAATAAATAATTTGAATTGACTCAGTGGAGTAATCAAATATCTTCCCCCTGCCATAATTCTCGAAAGTGTATGATCGGATTCGGAATAACCGCTATTGTAACCCCCGTGGACATCACTTTTATCTAAATAATTAAAATACCGTTTATCCCATGCCGAGTAATCAGCACTGATAAAAATATTAAACTTGGAATTGATATTGTAGTTGTATTGTAAAGTCCCTGATAATCCTGGGCTGGAGCTTAAGGGATAAACAATACCCCCTGAAAACTGAAATGATGATTTCCCCTGTGAGTAAATGACGGAAGATAAAACAAGAACAGATACGATTATAAGATATGACTTTTTCATATATGTAACCTTTCCATTTATTTATAATGAGAAATGAAAACTGTCTGTCTTATTTTATGCGCAAAACCATTATTGTGAATTGAGTATTTTAAAACTAATAATTCTAAAATTAAATATCAATATCTGCTTATTATACATCATTCAAATATATTCGCTCAAACCGTATTGCTATTACCCCTTCTTCCGTAAAACCACCAGGCATCAGTTTTTATATGCTTTAGCATTCCATAGAGTCAAAGCAAGTACAAAAGAAAGTGTTGAAGCGCCTATCCAGAAAATACTCATAGGAAGAAATTGATAAACAACTGTACCGTTAACTAAACTTTTATTATTTCCAATCAGATAGCCGCTTACAATATCCTGTATCCCGGCACCCACATAGCTTGCGATGCCCACAATTCCAAGGACAGCACCAGCGGCTTTCTTAGGTGCAAAATCAATCGCCATTAATCCTGCCAGAAAGCAGACCTGTATGCCTATGGAAACACCAAAGAATATCATTGAGACGATATCAATCCATGGCTGGTGGGCAGGGTTAAATAAAAATATGGAAAGAGAAACTGCATTAATAATCCCGAAGATAAGCACGGGAACATTTCTTCTGCCATTAAAAAATTTATCGGATATCAATCCCGAGAAAAATGTACCGACGATTGCGGATACAGAACTTACGGAAATAATTGAGCTGGCTTCTACAGCAGTGTATCCTTTATGCGTCTCAAGGAAAAATATTCCCCAGCTGTTGATAGAATACCTTGCAACATAAATCAACGAGCTTGATAGCGCAAGAATCCATATAACAGGATTTTTCAAAAGACCGAACTGAAGTGAGGATATCGATTTCTGTTCCTTTGAAAGATCGACAGGAATGTTTTTATAAACTTCTATCGGGGGGAGTCCCTCAACTTCCGGTGACTCGTAGAGAAATCGTAAAATCAGCATCGAAGCTATAAGTCCAATAATACCTGCTGCCTCAAATCCGAGCCGCCACCCCGCAATGCTTACAACAAAAGCAGTTAATATGAATGTGAGCGATTCACCAAGATTGTGACTGGTACTCCAGAATCCCCAATAAGTTCCCCGTTCTTTGTAGCTGTACCAGCGTGTTAAAGCTACAGCGCAGGGGGTGGCTCCCATTGATTGAAACCATCCGTTTAAACCCCAAAGTATTATAAAAGCATAAAAGCCATGGTAAAAACCAAGTATCAAATTAATAATAGCGGAGATAAAAATTCCCGTTGCCATAAAACGCCGGATGTTTGCCCGATCAGTTAGGAATCCGTTTGTGAATTTCCCGACAGCATAAGTGAAGAACAATGCCGAACCGATAATCCCAATCTGTGTTTCAGTAAATAATCCTTCATCAATAATCGGTTTTTTCATTACATTGAAACTGAGCCGGCAGATATAATACATGCTGTAACCGAGTGTGGTTGTCAATATAATTGACAAGCGGTGCTTCCTGTAAATACTATCAATCTCGGATTTGTCCTTTTTCGCTGTGGCGGGCGCGGAGGGAATATAAAAATCGATAAGTCTGTTCAGCATTATTTACCGGGAATTAATTTCTAATGAGTTTATCAGAACAGCATAAAAATGCTGTAATTTAATCTCTCAATTTTATTCTTTGTGCTATTTGTAGCTAAATATTTTAACGACCGGGCCTGGGCATAAACAGTAATAACCCAATTACTATTATTAAATACTTGTTTTATTCCGGGCAGAGATCCTTTGGATGTAAATCTTGATATAAAATAATCCCCGGTTCTTTCTGAAAACATTATATTTAGATTTTTTATCACCATAGAATCTGAATCAGTACCTATCTTTACACTGTCTACAGTTTTATAATAATTGGTGCCGACTAAAGAAATATTTACAATTGAAGAATCTTTTAGAACCCTTTTATATCTAAACGTAATATCAGCCTGCAATTCTTCATTTTTATCTGTTTCTCCGGTGAAATCTAATGGTTGAATAAAATATTGTATCCCCTCATCGCCTACATAAAAGGTTTTATAGAGATCATTGGTTGAAGAACATCCCGAAAGGAACAGTAAAAACGCTGAGGTACAACAAAATAAAAATGAAAAGATTATTTGCTTAATATTCACACTTTGCCTTTCAAAATCCTTCGTGACAGTTCCCGATAGTTTAAGAGCGTATCTACAAATAATTTATTTGAAGTGATCGAAGATATATAAAATAAAGATTTGTCGTCAATTTTAATTGCTAATTCAGTGATATATAAACCATTTAAGATGTATTGATTATAACAATAATTTCTATCCTTCTTGAAATTATCCAAAGTACTATTATGTTTTTCTAATACAGTTTTGCTCATTCCTTCCACTGATGTGCCAACCGGAATGCCTATAAAAATGTCATACTCGGTATGCTTGATGTGTTTGAATAAAGGAATTTGAATGTCAGTATTATTAAAATAATTTTCGTATAATCTTTGTGTGGCAGTATTGGACTCTGTTAGTAGCTCACCGGAGTGCAGCTTAAATGTACAATCATTAAATAAAGGAATATCTGAATTGCTATCCCCCCCTTTATTGGAACAAGAAAACAAAAATAATGATAAGATAGCAAAAAATAGATTTTTCAATATAACTCTTTTGATGTTAAAAAAAATCAGGGGCATGTTAAATGAATATACCCCTGATTGTTAGAAAATTATTCTCCGGTTACGATTGTCTCATAACCTTGAACAATACCTAAAATGCTTGTAAACCTAACATCAAAAGTTGAGATTTTTGTTATACCCCCGTTTTTAGCTGCGCTCATAATACTTGCATCCTGATCGAAGTAAAGACAGCCAAGATATATGTGCCCTGTAGCTTTTCCAACTTTGGAACCAACTGGATTGCTTGTCGCACCACCAGGAAATGTCATAGCACAACCTGCTAGCATTGCAACAACAGGTAATACCAGAGCAAATTGATAGATTCTTTTAAGCATCTGTAACCTCACTATTAATATTATTCTTACTCGTATGGCTTTTCAGAATCCGCCCTATTTTTTAAAGTGGTAACTCGTCTCCACTATTATTCTATTAAAATAATATAATAATATAAATTATCATTAAATCAATTGCAAAAACAATCTTCGCAACACTGTTGCTATGCTAACTTCTTATCCTTGGCCAAACCCGATTCGGATTAAAAACAGCTAAATTCTGCTAAAATCAAAGGATTTCTTACTTATCTGTGCTGGGCAAACTCAATAATTAGGCTGATCTGATGCTTAAATCCTTACTATTATTCTTCAGAAAATCATCTATAAACTAACCTTTAATTAAAAAAGATGTAGTTCCTTTTTCATCCGTTTGACCGATTTACACCATCACAAAACCTGAGTAACTTTTAAACAAAAATAACCTTGATTTATTTATCAGTGTTCCTTAATAAGTCGAAATTAATTCATAATCAATTAATCATTGTGAATACTAACAACTATTTGTTAATAATGATTTGTGATATTTCAGTAATTAGTATAAACCATTTTCAGCAGTAATGTTTAATTCATTTTATCTGGTAACTTTCATTTTAATAATAAACATGTCTGAATGCTCTACCGCCCAGACAAAAAATATTGAATCTAATGATTCAACTAAAGATGTGATCGAAACGGTCAAAGACTATTCAGAGGAGGATAATTTTTTTTCAAGGTTAGTAAGGAAGATTTTAGCAAAAGATAATGAAATACAACCCGGAAGCACAATACATGATGCTGACAAAAAAATCATAAAGAAATACTCAGGGAAAATTATCAGGAAAATTAATGTTGAGGTTCTTGAT
>PLLW01000058.1:0-214 GCA_003141435.1 Ignavibacteriales bacterium | reverse complement strand
GACAAACTTCTTATGTCTATGATGTCCGGATTATTCCTCAAAAGATCAAGAATAATGCTGACAGCGTTGATATTATGGTATATACCCAGGATATCTGGAGCATTAATGGAAGCCTTTTATATCATCCGGGCGATAAAACCGGAAGGGGGTCTTTTGATGATATAAACTTCCTTGGATTCGGAAATGAATTCAAGGGTGGACTTAAATTTGACCA